>NZ_JBEXXK010000010.1:0-228205 GCF_040630405.1 Streptomyces sp. NPDC005811 | reverse complement strand
CTCCGTCAGATCCAGTACCGCAGCAACCTCATCGACGGATGCCTCGCCGAAACCGGACTCACCTCGACGACATCACGGCGACAACGTCAGTAGAGGTCCGTGGTCCGGAGGGCGCATGGCGGGCTGACGTGCTGGCGAGCGATCCGGCCGGAGCTTGGCGGATGGCCCTGGAAGCACAGCTCTCGCCCATCACGGCGGACGACATCGGGGCCCGTACGGAGCGGATGCTGGCAGATGGCGTGTCCTCGGTGTGGTTCAGCGATCGGTACCGGCCGCCGTGGTTCGGACAGGTGCCCTCGGTGCGGGTAAAGGCCGTCGACGGTGGCGGCCTAGTCGTGGTGGAGGGCTTGGCTAAGTTCTCCGGTGGGCAGTGGGAAGAGGGCCCGCAGGTGCCGCTCGCAGAGTTCCTGCGGTGGGTGTTTACCGGCCGGGTAGTGCTGCACCGGCGGCAGGGCCCCGTACGCAGCCCCCTTCAGGCTCGGCTTTCGGTCTGGACGGCCCCGCAGTACGCCCAGCAAGAGGCCGCCCATCTGGAGAAGGAGGAACGCCGGAAGCGTCTGGAACAGGAGGAGAAGCGCCGCCTCTTGGACGAGGAGCGGGTCCGGTGGCAGCATCTCCAGGAGCACCGGCGTCGGGAGGCCAGCGAGAGGGCTGCGGCGCAAGGTGATCATGCGGCGGCCATTCAGGCGCTGCGCGAACGGCAGGCCGCCCTGGAGAGGCCGGCCTTTGAGTTCATCCGTCGGGAAACCGGCGTCCCCCCGTTCGTAGAAGACGGTGGCGCTGCCGAGTTCGCCATGGGCGTGCCGGTGTACGTGGGGATGACCCCGTACGGCGTCATCTGCCCCGTCGCCAGTCGGGTCGCTGCCATCCGGGACCGCCTCGCGGCACTGGTGGTGTTCGTTGCCTCCGAGAGGGAGCGGCGGCGCATCGCCGCGCACGCAGGCCCCGGACAGCGCATTGAGGTGCTGAATGGCCGTCCAGCTGCCGTACCGCCTCCACGGCAGCCGACAGGGCAAACCCCCCTCCCGCTCCCCGCTGACGAGGACGCATCCGGCCCGGAGGCTGATCGCTACGACCGGCGCGATCGGATGAACCCATGAGGCGTGTGACCCAGATGCGGATCAAAGGGGCAATGAGTTGATCTTGAAGGCTGACGTCCCGCCTCACTTGATGCCGTCGGCTTCCTCGGAGAGGATGCGGTGGATCAACCTCGGGGACCGTCAGCGCGCCAGTCTGAGGCGTGCCGTCTCTGCGGCATGGGACGCGGCTTCGATCAGCCCAAGTTCGCCGGCGAGTGTTCCCACAAAGGCATCGACCGCCTCGATCGCGCGGCCCTCCATGGTGTCGGGCTCTGCGAAGTACGCCGCGAACTCTCCGTCGCCGATGGTCGCCATGGCGGGCCGACGGGCCTGATAGTCGGCCCACATCGGTCTGTAGACGGCGCGCACTCGGTCGAGCTCGGTTTCGTCGACCTCCTCGTGCCGGAGGCGGCGGATTGTTTGCTGGCGGGCCTTCCACATCGCGATGTGATGCTGGACGGAGACCGGCCCGAACAGGCCGGGAAGGGCTCGCTCGATCCACGGCACGCCCGGCTTCACTGGCCAGGGCGAGTACAACTCCGTGAGGACCGCGGTCAGTCTGTCGATGTCGATCCGCCCAGTCAGCTCGCCCTCCTCAAGGACGAGCTGGGCGGCGCGCCGCTGCTTGAGGGTGGCTGAGGGGTGGGCAAGTTGCTCAACGATGGCGCGGACGTTCTCGCTGCGCCGGACGGCGGTCGTCTGGCCGGTGGCGCGCGCATGGGTACGCCAGGCTCGGCGCGCCTGAGGAGTGAGCACGATCGTGTCGTCGATCAGCCACAGGTACAGCACGACACGAATCAGAGAGCGTTGCGGGATGCGCCCCAGCGGGGAACGCTCTCGAGCCTCGAGAAGTCTGGTGAACAACTCGCGTTGCTCCGGGGGGAAGACCCGCGGATCGCTGCCGTGCGCGCTGGTCTTGCGCGGCTCGGGGTTGGCGAGCATGCCGTCCTCGACCCAGGAAGTCACCATCCTGGGACTGGCTTTCACGCCCAGCGCGAGCGCGTCGGCAACCAGATCGGCCGAAGTCCCCTCGACCCACATGGTGGCCCGATTCCCGTCCATGGCGCCGAACTTACATCGAGATTCGAGCCCCGGAAGCTGCATTCAGCGCACGTCAGCCGTAAGGCTTGGGGCCAGCAGAAACTGCGCCCCGCACCGTATCCCTGCCAGGAACACGCGGTGCGGGGGCAGCCGACTCATCCCCTGAACGGAGACCGTCATGTCCCACCGTACGCACCGCACCGCCCCGAAGCAGCGACGCGCCCGCCACCGTCTTGTCCAGGGGCTTGGGCAAGCAGCGTTCTACGCCGCTTCCGCCACGTTGGCTGGCGGGCTGGTCCGCGAGCTCCTCCACCTGGTCCACATGTCCGTCTCCTCGTGCTGACCTAAGCATCAGGGAGGTGCCGCGTCCGGGCCTGCCGGGCGCGGCATCTCCGCGGTGCCCGGCTACAGGTAGAGGTCTGCAGCTTCGCGGCGAGGAGACCGCCGTTCAGCGGGGTGTCGGGGAGCAGCGCGCGGATAAGGCGGCCGTCGGCCGCGGGCGAGACGGCGAGCGGAGTGCGTAGCCCCGGCCTCTCATTGCCCCATTGACCCGTATCTGGGCCACCCCCTCAGCGCAAGCGTCGCTCGATTGCTGAGCGGATCTTGGGCACGGCCTTCTCATCGAAGCCCTCGCGACGAAGCACGAAGCGATGGAGCTTCGGCATGGTCCCCTCGTTGTACCCGGTGACGAGGTAGCCATCGAAGTCCCGGTTAGGGTCCTCTTCCACATCCACAAGGCCGAACCGGTTCAGCATCCGGTGGGCCTCGTATGCGTCCTTGCCGAGGCCAAACTGTCGGAGCCGGATGTCGCTGGCGACAAACACAGGCTGGGCACCGAACCGGAAGTGGAGCCACGCCAGCATCAGTAGGAAGTTGATCTCGGTGTCCTCTAGCAGGTGGATCCATCCGTTGTGGAACAGTCCTGCTGGGAGCGACGGGGTCCGCTCCTCCGCCGGCACCATGTAACGGTCGGGATTGCTGCCGCCTCCGTATGGGGCACCGTGCTCGTGGAGGAGCTGGAACCCTTCGTACTTGCCCCGGCTCTTGTTTCCGTTGGGCAAGTGAACGAGCTGGAACGCGTCTCCGGACAGGCGGTCCATGGCGCTATGTAGCTGCCGCACCTTCTTATCGCGCACGGTGACGTAGTTCCTGTCGCCCTTCCGGCTCAGCTCTGACGGAGTGGCGAACAGGTCGACCCAGCTCACGGTATCGATGTCGTTCACGGGCAGGGGGTTGCTCGGGTAGGTGCCGGGATTTCGTGACTGGGCCACGAACAGGGCAGTGAGGTAGACCCTGAGGGCGATCCCGCGGGGGGAAGGCAGGCGCGTCGATGGCGGCCGGTCCTGCGGCGCTGGAAGGCGCCTGTCTGAGGGATCTCCGGGGAGCTCGGCCGGCTTGGCGCGGAACATGAACTCGGACCGGACTCGCAGCTGTCTTCCGGTCTCGACCTCGGCGAACTTCGCGCACGCCTTCTCGACCTCGGCCTCGCTCTTCTCAAGCTTCACGCGACGGGCTTCGTAGCGCTTGCGCTCGCTCGCGGAGAGGGGCTGAAGGTCGGAGAAAAAGATCATGGAACAATCTTCCCCCTTCTTGGCCTGAACGTCTTGATCCGCCAGTGACACCGTCAATGTAATTAGTCGAAGCCGTCACTGGCGGATCAAGACGCGTTCCCAGTGTACTCGCGCCCCCTGGTTTCCCGAAGGCATGCTCGGCCTCAGCAAGAAACGCAGGCGCGGTTGGCCGCAGGAATGCGGATGGCCCCCGGGGATCAGCCGGGGGGCCACTCATCCGGTGCCTCATCCCTCAGCAGGCAAGCACGAAGGAGTTCCACCTTTGCCGAGCGTACGCAACTCTCGCAATTCGCACGAGCCCGAGCGGCAGCCGGAGCGGCTGCCGCTTCGATGGGCAGTGATCATCGCGGTCGCAGCGGTGGCGGCCGTCGCCGTCGCGACCGCGGGGGGCCTCCCGGCAGCAATCGGGACCTTCCTCGCAGTAACCGGAGGGATGCATGTGATCGTGGACTAAACATCCGCAGGCCCGGGGCGGCCGGAAGCTGTCGAGCTCCGGCCACCCCGGCCGCCCAAGCCCTCCCGTGCGGGCAGTGGCCAGAGTGGCGGCTGTGGTTGAGGGGCTTCACCTGCCAGCACCGTCCCGGCCGCAGCTTCCTGTCGTCAGACCGGGACTTCGCCGCGTTGGAGTGTCGCCAACGGCCCCTCCCACAGACTTCCGGCCAGAGTGGGCCGTGCGTCGGCGCAAGCTCGCTGCCCGCTGGGCAACCTCTCATCGGGCTATGGCGCACACGGACTGGCGGCGGCAACGGTCGCCGCGCCTCGTCCTCGATTGGCCAGTTATCAGGTTGGTGTGATCACGGTCCAGCAGAGCAGGTGGATGTCTTCGCGGTCGATTACCGGGCGCAGTGGTGGCGGTGGGGGCGGGGTGAGCCCGTGCTGGTTCGCTAGGGCCACCAGGGCCTGGATTTTGTCCTTGTCAGTGCTATTTGCGGCAATAAGGATGTGTCGAACCTCCTGCTGCACGCGCAAGGTGTAGGGGGCGTTGAGGCGGGCGGCGAGGGTGTCCTGGTCGTCGCCGAGGAACACGCCGCGCTGGCGGACGAGTGCGGAGGCATCACGCATCACCTTCGGCACTTGAGGGGCCAGGTTGGCCGGGTCGGTCTGGAGCATCCACTTGCCGTGGATGTGCTGCTGCGCTGCGGCCCAGGCGTCGAAGGCTGCGGAGTACATCTCTTCGGGCAGGACCGCGGGTGTGGTGTCCGTTTGCGGGTCGGCGTGGGCGAGGCAGGCGAGGGTGTCATCAACGATCAGCGGTTCACCGTTCGGGCCGCTGGCCTGCAGGGTCAGGTCGGCGTTGAGGGGGACGTAGCGGTACCAAGGCTTGGGGTGGTCGCCAATGCGGGCGCAGAAGACGAAGCCGGGGTCGGCTCCAGGGCGCTGGAAGCCGGTGCCGGCGCCCCAGGGCAGGCCGAGGACGCGGCCCTTGGTGGCGCTGGTGCGGAAGGCGTTGGCCAGGCGGCGCCGGTACTCCTCACCGGAGAGGGCGGCATTGCCCTCGTCGTTGAACAGGGCGGCTTCCTCGCGGCGGATCTGTTCGATTCGATCGCGGGTCTCGGAGATGTTGCGTTCAACCGGGTCGATGCCGGGCAGGACCTCGCCGACGCCGACCGAGGCGGCGGCCTGCTTCAGCTTGCGCTGAAGGCGCTCTTCCAGGCGGAGGATTTTGTCGAGGTCCTTGTCGGGAAAGAACGTGCGCATGTAGACGGCCGAGTGCGGGGAGCCGATGCGGTCGATGCGACCATGCCGCTGCACGAGCCGCATCGGGTTCCAGGGCAGGTCATAGTTGACGATGTGTCGGGCCTGCTGGAGGTTGACGCCTTCGGCAAGCACGTCGGTGGTCACGATTAGGTCGTAGGTGTCGTCCTCGGTGCCGGTGCCAGCGGTCTGCGGGGCGAATCCGATGATGGCTTCGGACCGGTTGGCCTTGTCCGGGCCAGAGACGGTGGCCATGCGGTTGCGGTAGGCAGCCAGCCGCGGGTCGGTGGTGATCGCGTTACGCAGTGCGCCATCAAGGTAGCTGGCGGTGTCGGCGAAGTAGGTGAAGATCAGCACTTTGCGCTTGTTACGGGTGTCCTGTTCGCCGATGCCCTCATCGGCCGCCTCCCGGGCGATGGCGGCCAGTTCTTCAACGAGGGCTTCGACCTTCGGGTCGGTGCTGGTGTGCAGGGCGCCGACCCGGATCCGGAAGGTCTCCAGCAGGTCCCGGTCCGCCCGCACCGCTGCGGTCAGCGCGTTCACGTCGTAGTCGGCGGCGCTGGCGATGCCGTCGGTGTCGTCCACCGACTCCAGCCACTCCTCGACGTCATCTGTTGAGGACACCGCCCACTCCCGCAGGGCGTCCCCGGTGAGGACCAGGCCGTTGTTAAGCGCGTCGAGGAAGCGGTCGTGCGAGAGGATCATCTTGGTGACGGTCTGCTCGAACGCGTGGGAGGAGGACTCGAACCGCTTGAGCAGGTTTGAGCGCAGCAGTCCGGCGTTCTGCGCCTCGTACTGCTCGGTCTGTCCGCCCCGGCGGAAGCGGGAGGGGACATAGCGGGCCATGGTGAGGACCTCGCCGGGCTCGTCCAGGATGACGCCGGCTGCCAGGGTGTCGGCGAGTGTCTCCTCCGCGACCTCAGCGCCGAGTGCGACGGCCAGGTCGTCGAACACCCCGGGCAGGGCTTTGTCGAGGTCATAGTCGACCCGCACGACCCGGCAGGTGGGGAATTGGATCTGCTGTGTGACGCCGTTGATGACGACTGTGTCGTGGACGTAGTGGTTCTTTACGAAGCGGCGGGTACGACGGACGGCTATCTCGTCCAGCACATCGAACAGGTGCTCCGGAGACAGGTCGTCCGGGTTCATCGCGATGGCGCGCTGGAAGTAAGCGCGCAGGCTGGGGATGCCGACGTCGCTGAAGGCAGCGTCGTTCGGCGTGAAGTAGGCGATGAGGTTGTACAGGTCCTCCAGGCTGTTGTTCACCGGGGTTGCGGTGAGTAACACCAGGTCCTTGGGGACCGGTCCGGAGAGCACCTGTCGCAGCGCGTCGGCGCGTTTGGTCTTGCTGTTGCGCAGGGCGTGGGCCTCGTCCACCACGACCATGGCGTACTCGTCAAGGTCCTGCAGACGGGCGGTGCGAGAGCCGGCGTCCTCAATGTCGGCAACCAGTTCCTCGTAGGAGAGCACCTCCGCACGCAGGTTCTTCTCCCGCAGGAACGGCCTCCAAGTGGCGTCCCGCAGCGTCGCCGGAGCGATGATCAACACCTTCTGACGGCGGTCGAAGACGGCCTCGTGGATGAGCTCGCCGGCCACGAACGTCTTGCCAAGACCGACCTCGTCGGCGATCAGCACACCCTTACGGCGGGCGAGGATGCGGTGCGCACGCCACACACCGTCCGCCTGGAAAGCCGTCAGCCCGAGCCGGGAGTTGACCGTGGTGTCCTCGTCCAGGTCCGCGCCGTACAACTCGAACAGCATGCGCAGGAACACGTCCCACGGCTGGTGCGGCAACCAGCGCGCTTCGTACAGCGCCGCCAGGTCATAGGGGACAGCCGCGTCCCACTGCTCATCGAACCAGTCAATGACTTGCTGCACCGTGCTGGGTTGGTACTGGCCGAGGTTGAGTTCCCTGTTCTTAGCCAGCCCGGCGTAAGTGAAGTTGGAGGACCCGGCGATCACGCCGGGGACACCGGTCTCAACGATGAACGCCTTACCGTGCAGAAATCCAGCCTCGAAGCGCTTGACCTGCACGGCCGGGTTGTTCCGCAGCCACGCCACGAGGCGGCGGGCCTGCGCATCGGCCTCGCGGGTGAAGCCCAGCAGATCGCGGTCCTCCTCCATCGACCGACGATGCCCCTGCAGGGCACGGGTGACTTCCGGGGACGGGCCGCGGCGACGGCGGCGAGGAACTGTCTCGCCCAGCGCCCGCACACGTGGCTGGTCCTCGGCTTTCAAGGGTTCCGCGCCGAGCAGCAGGCGTACTCCTCCCGCCTTCTCCAACTCCTCCGCGAGCAGGTTGAACCCGCCGGGATTGAAGTAGGCGGTCGCAATCGCCAGGCGTGGCGGGTTGATCAGCCGCGTCCGCAGGCCCTCGAGGAGGGTGTTGATCGCGTCCGCGACCCGCTCCGTGCTGCTGCGGTTGGTCGCGAACTCCGGCTGGTAGCCGCCATCACCAGTCATGCCGCTGCTCCCTGGTTGGTGAGGTAGTGACGGATGAGTTCGCGTTGCTGATGGGGGAGGGCATCCGGCTTGTCCTCGAAGTCGAGGAACATGGTCTCTGCCTGGCTAGCCGACAGCCCGAGTCCCCGCAGGGACAGGGCGTCGATTCGGGCACGGAGGTCGACCACGTCGCTGATGGGGGTGCCGACGGGCAGTTGGCGTCCTCCGGCGAGGTCGGTGTATCCGTTGGCACGCAGTAGCGTCGCAACATGCTCTGCAGCTGTGTCCCGCTCTTCCGCGGTCCAGGCTGGCAGCGGCATCCCATCAATGATCCGTTTGCCCAAGTGCCGGTCGACGAATCGGCGTGCCCACCAGTCTGCTGGGACACTGTTCAGGTAGCCCAGCAACGCCAGGATGTCACGTACCGGGGTGTCTGCAGGCATACGCACGCCGTGGGCATATCCCTTGCTGTAGAGCCAACCTGCTTCGGGCAGTGCGGTAGCGATCAGTGTGCGGCTGTCGTCGTTCCTGCTCGGGAAACGAAAGACGAGCGGTGGGTGTGTCTCGTCGAGGATTACCCGTCCCTCTCGGATTCCGACACCGCTCCGTGCTGCAGCCAGGTCAGCAGGTCGTGGGACGTGCTTTCCTTCAGCGTCGTCGGTCAGGTTGTAGGCGTCGACGTGCCTGGTCATCGTGACCCGCCAGGCTCCGAGCCCAGCACGTTCTGTGGCATGGTTCTTGTGCTTGCCGCTGCCGGAGAAGTCCCAACGGGTGCTGTCGGCGGTTCCTGTGACCCACCCGTGTCCCTTGCCCAGGTATGGGTGAGCGGCCATTGCAGTGAAGATCATCGGGTCGTCAGCCTGCTCGAACCAGGGCACATTCAACTCGTCACTGAGGTCAGTGAGGTCGGCGATAGACAGACCCAGACCAGTGCGGTGCTGTTCCTCCCGGAAGCGTTCCAACGAGTCAGCAGCAGCGTGGACCGTGCAGCCTTCGCCACGAGTCAGCGTGACCAGGCAGACCGTCATCCGGACATCAACATCATTGAAGAGCCACTCGGCACGGTTGCGGAGCGGGAAAGCAAGGAGGTGGTGGTCTCTGATCATGTGCTCGCGGATCGGCGCCCAGCCTCCGAGCATCAGCAATGCCTGGGGCAGGACGACGCCCACTGATCCGTCCGAGCGGATCAGCCGCATGTTGCGCTCCGCAAAGATCTTTGCGAAGTCGTAGTGCTGCGACTTCTGCCACTGGTACCCCTTTGCGAGGAACTCCTTGAGTTCGTCGCGAAAGGCACGCTCGTTGTCTTCCGCCGCAGCTTCGTGGGGGCGTGTTTCCCGTAGCCAGGTGATGCGGTCATCGCGCTTCTTGCCCTTCAGGGCACGCAGGCCGGGGTCGCGGATGACCCAGAACTGGTGTGGCTCATGTCGGATCTTCTCCCACGGAGGGTTGCCCAGCAGCACGTCGAAGCCGGGATTAGCACGCAGGAAGACCTCGGGGAACCGGTAAGGCAAATGCACAATCTGGAACTTCGCCGCAGCCTTCTGGACCGCGGGGCTGTTGCCGTCCTTGATGGCCTGCTCAGGGCTAGCAGGGAGCCCGATAACGCCCAAGCGAACACCGATAGCGGCGTCGAACAGTGCTTTGGCGTCGGCGGCTTCGACCATCGCCTCAGCATGGGCGCGGGCTGCCTCATGCACCTCTTGCTTGGTCGCCTCGGCAGTGCGGGCAACCCGGAGGAGACGGTCTCTTGCACCCGTGAGTGCGGACTCGATCTGTTCGGCGAAGAAACTGTACTGGTCGTTGGCTCGCCGGGGTTCGAGGATGTCGAGGACCTCGTCGACCGAGCCGATGCCGGTCAGGCTGCTCCCTTCCACGAGACCGTGCGCCAGAGAGCTCATAGGCAGACCGGGCACGAACGTGTGGATCCAGATGGCCAGTCGTGCCAGTTCGACGGCCATGAGGTTGAGGTCAAGGCCGTAGACGCAGCGACGAGCAATCTGTCGGCGCAGCAGGGCGGAGGGCTCGATCTCAACCTCTGGCGCAGTGGCACCCAGCTCACTGCGTGCTGCATCGGCAAGGCGGTGCAACTCGTCACTGACCGCCGTGATCGGGTTGGTGGTGAGGAAGGCGGCGAACCGATTCTCGATCCGGTCGATGGCGGCAACCAGGAAGTGGCCGCTGCCCATCGCTAGATCGGCGACGCGGAAGTCAAAAAACACCTCTGCTGCTGCCGCGTGGTCCCCGGCGTCAAGGAGTGCCTTGACTTTGGCCAGGTGGCCGGTGAGCGCTGGCTCCAGGGCGGTGTCGAGCAGGTGCTCGACGGCAAATGCCTTGGTGAAGAAAGAACCAGTGGTTTTGCGCGCCCCGGAAGCGTTGTGGAAGTAGACCTCACCCGCAGCCACGGCTACCTTGTCGGTGTCCTTGGCCGGCAGGTACGCATCGGTCTTGGCGTCCAGGGTGAGATCACTCGGCGCGACGGACAAGGAGGACTCCAGCAGCCCCTCGTAGATCGTGCCGAACTCGCGGACGGACAGGCTGCGGAAGTCCACCGGGCCGACCGTGCCGTCCTCGCCGGTGTCGACGAGCAAGGAGCGCAGCGCGGGTCCGATCTCGGCGTTGGCCAGCCGCATCTCAGCGATGGCCTTGCCAGCAGGGTGATCACCGCTGGAGGCGAACAGACCGCCGTTGTACGCAGGGACATCCCATTCGCGGTTGCCGTCGTCCACGGCACGCCAGACGGCGAGCAAGTCTTCCCAGCGGTCGGTGGCCGCCTCGTCGAATTCCTGGTCGGGGTTCTCGGCGAACTCTCGCGCCAGGGTCTTGAGCGCCCTCCGGGTGTAGCGAGGGTTGCGCTGGTATGGCAGCAGGCCACGGTCCTCCGCATAGGCGACGAACAGCAGCCGGAACAGGATGATCAAGGTGCGGTGGTAGGCCTCGGCCAGGTCGGCCTCGCTGGTGGCCTTCATCCGGTTGGCGACCGCGACGGCTAGGTCCGGCACGACGTCACCGTAGACGCGTTCCCGCAGTCGCCTTCCCAGTCCAGCGGCGTGGTCAACGGAGGCGGCCAGTATCTGGGAGACGCTGCCGTTTTCCAGCAGCGCGTCAGCGGAAAATACCAAGGGAAGGTAGGCCGCCGCGTCCTCGCCGAGCAGCGCCAGATCGATCTCGATGAACGTCTCCGCCTGTCCCTTGCGGCCGACCCCGATCTCCGGGCGGGCTGGGTAAAGCCGGATCTGGGCACCACGGGTGACCACCAGCCACGGCAGTCCTAGCTGCTGGGCGATGGCCAGGCCTTGAGTGACCGGGGAGACCGCGCCGAAGCGAGCGGTGGGCCGGTCGAACATCTCGAGGTCGTCTAGCAGAACAGCCACAGCCCGGTGAGTGCCGCTGGCGGAGAGGATCACTGCGGTGGACCCGTGCGAGGTGGCGGAGTAGCCCAGTGCGCGGATCAGCTCAGCGCCGCGCTCGCGCAGCAGCTTCGTGCCCTTGGCCTGTTCGGTCGCCCAATCTGCCCGGGCTGGCACTCCGGTACGCAATTCGTGAGAGGCGAACAGGCCGGAGTTGGTCAGCCCGGCGACCAACTGGTCCTTTTGCCCGACCAGCAGCCGGTGCAGGGTCCGCTCGGCGTTTGCCGGATCGGGAGCGCTCAGGGCTGCGGCGCAGATGCGCTCAACCTGGCCCAGGTCCAGGTCGGCCAGGACTGCCGGATCGTCCTTGGTACCGCAGACGGCCGCCTTCCAGGTTCCGCTGGCCTCGTACCCGACGACCAGGACGACGGGGGCTGCACGGCGACCCCACCGCAGGCTCCACAGACGGCGAACCTCTTCCGCCTTGGGCCGGGAAGCAGCGCGCGCAAGGGCGACCTCCAGGGCGTCGGTCCCGTCCGCGATGAGTACCTGCTCCGTGGACAGCCCGGCTGGTGCCCCTGAGGGTTTCGGCCAAGGGATCTCACGGGCATCGGCATCCCCCAGGAAGGTGTCCATGGTCACGTCACTCAACGCCGTCCCCGCATTCCCTCAATCGTCCGGCCCGTCTCCGTATACTGCCCCACCGCATGCACGCGCGGGAACGGCCTCTGGTCGAGGCGATCCGCCAGCGGCTAGCCGTCCTTCCCGCCCGGTGGGCCCTGAACGACGTGATCACCGCCGACGGCACCTCCTGGGGAGTCCGCTCCAGCACATCCGGTATCAGCATCGACTCCCACGGCCGGATCTTCGCCGTCACCGGGACCTCCCTGGCCCAACCGCTGGTCCAGGTACGGCTGCGGTTCCCGACAGCCCGCCAGGTGTTCAGCACCCTCCTCGCGGGAGCAGGCGTCACCCTGGAGGAGTCCGACAAGGGCCGCTACACCCGGCGCATGATCGAACTATGGGGAGACTTCGCAGCCCTGGCCGCCGATCTCAAGGAGGGTCCTGCCACGAACCTGCTGTCCGGGTGGATCTCCGCCGGGAAAGAGCCCGGGCGCGTCTACCAGGACCGCAAGTACCTCACGCTCGCCGACGTCCGCACGATCACCGGCGGGAGTGAGGAAGGTGCCCGGCAGTTGCTCGACGGCTACCTGCAGCGGTCCATCGCGACGCGGGGCCTGCTGTTGACCTGCGGGCAGTGTGTCGGCACGGCCTTCTACCGGCTGGAGGACATCGGAGCGCAATTCCGCTGCCAGCGCTGCCAGCAGCACAACCCGATCGTCCGGTCGGCTTGGAAGGGGCAGGAGTTGGAGCCGCAGTGGTACTACGGCCTCGACGAGGTCGCCTACCAGGGCCTGCGCTCGAACATCCATGTGCCGATCCTCGCGCTCGCGGCGCTCGCGGAGCCGGCACACTCCTTCCAGCACATGCCCGAAGCGGTCGTCCGCCGGGACGGCTACCCGGACCTCGAGGTCGACCTCTGGGCCATCATCGACGGCCGAATCGTCATCGGCGAGGCCAAGATCAGCGATCGTCTCGAGCCGACGAAACGCGAGGAAACGCGGCGTTGCGCCGCCCTCAAAGGCCTGATCGACGATCTCAGCGCGGACGAGTTCGTCATGGCCACCGCCGGTCCCGCGTGGGACCGGCGGACCGAGACCCTAGTGAACGAGAAGATCGCGCCGACAGCCAAGATCACCTGGCTCACCAACCTGCGCTGATACCCAGCGCCGCTGCAGCACCACGAAGCGCTCCGCCCCCCGGGTGCCGCGCTTCAGCCTCCTGCCGTCGAAGCGCCGTGTCCGGTGGTCGGCGGCAGCAACGGGCGGGGCAGACGGACAGAGTCTGTCCTGTTGGCGTCAGCTGTGGCGACTGTGCTCGCCGGCGCAGTCAGGGGCTAATGCGTCCCGCCTTGCCGTGACGGACTCAACTCATCAAAATCGAACAAGCGTGCAATAAGTCATGACGGTGAGGCTTGCGTGTCTGTAGCCTGTCCGGCACGCTGAAAGGACAAGTCCTCTGCAGACTGTTTACTGAGTAACGCCGCTGCTATTGAGGAGGAGCCAGTTGTGGAAGCGCTCTCGCCTCAAGGCGCTCTGCTCGTGTCGTGCATTGCCCGTCTACCGGAGCGTTCCCTGCCGCGGCATGCGTGGGCGGCCGAAGTCCTTGTGGAGCAGCTCTGGGCAGGCTCGCCTGGCGAGCAAGCCGAAGCGTGGCGTGAGGTGCTTGCTCCGATGATCGGGCGAGGGGGCGTTGATGCGCGGCGCGTGCGGGCCGAGATCTGGGAACTCGCGCGTTCGGGCGCGCTGGTGCCTGTCGGTGCGGGAAACGCGGCGAGGTACGAGACGGCCGACTTCGCCGAGGCTATGGCCGACAGGGACCTGTCACCACAGGAGGGGCAGGTCGTGGAGTTCGCTGTGCGTCAGCTGACGGCCAGACTGTTGGCGCTCTCGAAGACGGCCAGCGCGGCGCTGTGATCCAGGCTGGGGACCGTTGCATCCTTTCCCAGTCGGCGCCATGAGAGCGTCTTCTTGCGGTGCGTGGTCAGGGTGATCCCTCCCTCTTTGGAGGGTTTCGCTGTGATGCGCACGCGGGTCTTCGGGTTGCGGAGGAATGGCGCCTCCCAGGTCTGTTCCTCGGTCTCCTGCCAGTCAGCGATGCGGATCTTGGCAATCTGGTCGCTCATCTCCCGGGCCGTCTGGAAGCGGCGGGCCGGATCGGGGTCGGTGGCTTTCTGGACCGGCTTCCGCAGCGACTTGCACACCCATGCGGGCAGGACCGCGTCCTCTTTGCGCAAAGGTGGCTGGCCAGCCAGGAGCGCGTCGACCACGTCGGTGGTCGTGTACGAGGCATAGTCGAATCTCCCCCGGAGCAGTTCGAGAAGGACCACGCCGAGCGAGTACAGGTCGGAGGCGCGGGTCAGTGCCTCTCCGGTCAACAGCTCGGGCGGAGCGTACAGGTGAGGCGCGTTTACACAGGGGGCTCTGCCTGTGTCGTCCATGGCGCCCGCCAGGCCCAGGTCGCCGATCTTTACCGTGTCGGCGTCGCCGGTGAGGAACAGGTTCGGGCTCTTCACGTCGCGGTGAAGGATCTTGTACCGCTCGTGCATCTCGGCCAGGCCCTGCAGGGCCGCGCGGATGATGCGCAGCGACTGGGCTGCTGTGAAGTGCTCGCCCTCGAGCATCGCGTCGGTGATGCTGCCTTTCTCGTAGTAGGGCATGAACACTTCGACTACCTGCATGGGCGCTTTGTAACTGGGGATGCTCGCGACCGAACGCACCTTCACCACGTTCGGGTGGTTGATCATCTCCATGACCCGGGGCTCCACCAGGTCCGCGCCCTGGACTTCGGACAGTCGTGGACTTACTACGCCCGCAAGGCGAAGGAGTGGATGGAGTTCCTGGCCGAGCACGGGGTGGGCCTGTCAGACACCCGGGCGAAGTTGAAGTTGACCGTTGACATTGGGCGCGTACGCCGTGTATCGGGCGTCCGGTCCGCTCAAGCAGCGCTTCGAGGCGTCGATGTGGAACCAGAACATAGGCATCCTGGCGACGTTCTACCGGTGGGCAGTCGATGAGTGGTACGCGGACGCGGAGCCGTTCACGTACAAGCAGCACACCGTCTACTTCGGTGAGCAGACGTCCCAGGTGCAGGTCAACCAGGCCCGGCGCCGCCAGGCCAAGGACCACGTGACGATCAAGTATCTGGAGGACGACTTCGTCAAGTTGTTCTTGAACGCGCTGTCGGGCCTGACGCCGGACGGGCAGGACGATCCCCGGTACCGGGGTCGCGAGTTGGCCCGCAACGCGGCCGTGACGCGGTTCTCGTTGTCGTCGGGACTGCGGGCACAGGAGTTCACCTACCTGCTGACCTGTGAGGTCCCCCCACTGCCGAGACGGCCGGCGAAGATGCCCGTCCCACTGCCGGTGCCGGCCGTGGTGACCAAGGGCAGCACGTTCCGCGTCAGCTGGGCGGCCTACCCGGTCCTGGCCGAGTTGCACAGCTATATCGAGTTGGAGCGGGCGCCGGCTGCCGACGGCTCGACGTGCCGCCCGCCAGCCTCCCGGGGAGAGCCGCTGATAGTGACCGAGACGGATGAACACGGTGGACGTGTCGACGGAGTCCGGGTGGCCTGGGACAGCCTGGGGCCCAAGGACCGGCGCCGCCTGGTGGCCTCGGGCGGCGGTTCGATGCTGCTGGCCGTACGGCACGACGGCGGCCCGTTCACCGCCTGGGGGACTGTCTTCGCCCGCACCTCGGAGCGCATCCGGGAACGCTTCGAGCCCCGGTTTCCGCACGTCTGGCCCCACCGGCTCCGCCACTCGATGGCGATCAGGACGTTGAAGCGGCTGGTCCGCGGCTACTACGCGCAGGTCGCGAATCTGGTAAAGGACGCCGACGACGACGCGGCGATGGCTCTGTATCTGACCAAGACCGAACCGCTGCTGGTCCTGCGGGATCTGCTCGGCCATTCCAGTGCCCTGACCACGGGAAAGTACCTTCGCCGCCTGGACATGACACGGACCTTCCGTGAGGCGTACGAGAAGGCCGGGGTGGACGCCAGCCTGAGTGATACGGCAGCCGATCGAGAGGCGGCGGCCGAGTTCGATGACGAGGAGGGCGACTTCTGATGCCCGCCCTGGTGAACGACAGTCCGCTGGGTATCACCTGCACCTTTAGTGACGGCACCACCGTGGTCAAGCACATGGAACCAGGCGCGAACCCACAGCTCGCCCGTCAACTGCTCGATGGCCTGGCCGATTTGGTACATCCGCAGGCAGGCTGGACTCGGCGCGGACCATCGAGACGTGCCTGACCTCCATCCGCGACCTGCTGAGACGCCTGGAGGAGACGGGGTTCAGGGGAGATGAGTCGAAGCTGACGCGAGGGCGGCCGGCCGAGGTGTGGATGACCACCGGCAGGGAGGACGAACTCGTCCGCGCCGAACGGGTCCTGGCAGAAATCGATGCGGCCTACGGGCCCGCGCACCACAAGGAGAGGCGATGGCCCGGCTGACCAGTGACGAGCGGGAACTCAACGAGCAGGCTGTACGGGCTGCGATGGATTGGCTGCTGTCCGGGGACCTGCCGCCTGGCGGTAAGACCGACATCAAGACCCTCGCCGCCGAGGCTGGGGTGTGCCGCACCGCCTTCTATCCGAAGAAGAACCGCGCCGGCACCCCCCGCCCTGGCTCATACCAGCATCTAGCCGAGGAGTTCGAAGGCCGCCTGAGGGCCCTGCAGGAAGCCGGACAGTGCGTAGATCCCCGGGCCGCACAGATCGAGCGCCTCAAAGTTCAGGTCGCGGAGCTCAAGTACCGACTCGCCAAACGAGACGCGGCCCTGGCCGAGCTCACCGGATTCAAGACCCTCGCCATCTCCCGCCTCACGGCCCAGCACCAGGAAATTGAGTGCCTGCGGGAACAGGCCGCCGACGTCGGGAACGTCCGCCTTCTGCCCGCCGCCCGCAGCGGCACGGTCCCGTACGAATCGTGCAGTTAAGGCCATCTCGGCCCTCTGTGAGGCTCCCGCCCGCGCCGCCAGACTGCGCGGTGACAAGCGCAAGGGCATCGACGAGGACGTGAGCTACGTGCCAAGCAAGGCCGAACACCTGCACCATCACACCAGCGCGCAATGAACAAATCAGGCATGTGTCACCCTCTGTATGTGCGAAGTCGTGTTATCGATCACTCTCGGTGGCCTGTTCGCAGGCGGGGCTGTGATGCCGGATGGCGATCTTTTCAGGACCAATAGGGATCTCCTTGACCAGAAGCCGCCGTTGACTTCGACCCCACAGCTCCTACCATCGGAGTGGCGTCGTCGACCGTGACCGACGCTCAGGGAGCACGGATATCGAGATTCCCGGTGCGGATCACGAAGCGTCCAAGACATCGTCGAACGGGGCTGAATTGGCTCTCAACGCGACAAGCTTCCCCGAGACGCTCATCGGCTCGACCTACGACCGGGACTTCGGCGGGCTGCTACGGCTGTGGTCGGGCAGCCCCGTCCAACACGCTGGGCTCTTCGAAGGCGTGGTGGGTCCCGCTGCCAACGCGGACTCCTACCGGGCTGCGGCACAGCGCACCAGCGAGCGGCTCACGGCTGCGGCCAAGATCGAGCCGACCTCGCGGGTACTCGACGTCGGCTGCGGCTCTGGGGACACTGCGGTGCACATGGCTCGGCACACCGGGTGCGCGGTGGTCGGCGTCGACCTCAGTGCCCGCCAGATCAAGCACGCCGCAGCCCGCTGTGCCGACCTGCCGGTGGAATTCCGCCAGGCCTCGGCGACCAGACTCCCGTTCACAGACGGCGAGTTCACACACGTGATCAGCATGGACGCGCTGTACCACGTCCCGAACAAACCCCGCGCGCACGCCGAAATGCGACGGGTGCTGCGCGTGGGCGGAACGCTGGCGCTCACCGACTTCCTCCGCCCCACCGACAACATCCCGCCCGAGGTGCAGGCGGGGCTTTACGACCGGCTGATGTTCAACGGCGGGCACTCCGTGCTCGGCTACCAGACCGCCCTGGTCGCGGCGGGTTTCGAGATCCGGCTCGCCCGCGACATTAGCCTCGACCTGCGCCGCAGCTACCTGTTACTCGCGCGGATCGCCCGCGAGCGGCTCGGCGCAGTCGACAATCCGGGGCTGCGCCGCGACCTGCGGTCATACGCTGCGGCATGCCTGGACATTCAGGCAGCGATTGGCAGGCGGCAGTTCGGCTGGGGGATGTTTGTAGCGGACCGCGTACCAGACCGGGAGGCGGTGTGACGGCAGCGACCCATGCGGTGGAGCACAGTAGCCTGGACGACATCGACGCCGAACTCGCCGCCATGATGCAGCGGTTGAGTGCGCTGCTCGCGGCCCCCCCGCTCACCGACGCGGGCTTCGTCGAACTTGCGGCGATCTTCGACAACGTCGCCTACGTGTTCCTCTACCTGGAGTCCAACGCCGTCCACGTCGATTACCGGCGGGTGCTGCCCTGGCGTGACCGCTTCTTCCGCGACCGCGACCTCGACGACCGGCTGCGATCGGCCCTTCTCGGGTTACGGTGCACGGACCCCGACATCGAGCAGGCGCGACGCGCCTACCTCGACCGCCTCGTCCAACGCGGCGATGACACGCAGGACAACTCGGACGCCGAACTGGAACGCCTGAACGACAAGGCCAAGGCCCTGCTCGCCGATGCGGAAAATCGGCACGGCGAGCTGGCTCGGCGGCTCCGCGTCGGCCGCCCCGGCAGGCGCGTGTGGCCCGCGTACTACCGGCTACTCAGCCAGACCGCCGACGCCGAAATCCGGGTCAAGCTGAACGCGGCGTGGGTGCGCACCCGCGACCAGGACCTGGACGCACTGGCCGACACGGTGAACGAACTGGTTCGCATCCGCCAGGCCCGCGCCGCAGCAAACGGCTACGCCACCGCCCTGGACAATACCCTGACTCGGTGCCGGGTCGACCGGCCCGCCGTCGACTCCCTGCTCGACGACTACCTCCGCCGGGCGGTGGCCAGTCACGTGGCGCTCGACAAGCACGTACGCGACACCTTGGGCGCGGACTCCGGCGGGGTCGCCGACCACTTCGGCCGCTATGCGGCCCTGCTGGGGCGGGGAACCATCATTCCGCTAGTCGACTTGAACGCCTCCCTGCGGTGCTTGGCGACCGTGGCGCGGCGGTTGCTCGGTCTGGAGTTGACCACGGTCCCCACAACCAGCCCGCACGTCATCGTTGTCACGGTGGCGCTCGGAGGGCGGGAGGTCGGTCGCGTGAACTTTGACCTGTGGGACAGTTCCGAACGTCCGCGCGGCGCCAATACGACCCGGGGTATCCGCAACCGCACCGACGCGGCTGGCATTGTGCAGCAGCCCGTCGCCTATGTGTCCTGCCGGTTCAACCGGGCCGGCGCCGGGGCGGGCCGCGTCAACTTTCAGAACGCGCACAGCCTGTTTCATGAGTTCGGACACGCGGTCAACCATCTGCTCATCCGTCGGCGCCTGCCGAGCGAGTCCGGTCTGGAATACCTGCCGCTCGAACGCCTAGAGAACCTGAGTATGTGGTTCGAGAAGTGGGTCTACCACCCTGTCCTCGCTGAGCACCTCAACCTGAATTCGGACGAGGCGCGTGGGCTGGCCTTTGCCCAGCACGTGAAACTGCTGGAGTACCGGCGTACCCACCTTGAGCGCGGAGTCACCGCAGCCCTCGACGTCCTCGTCCATGGCGACCCGGGCATGGGGGTCCAGGAGGCGTACGCGCGGCTCGACGCCCGGTACGGGCTGGCGGGCAACTGCACTCTCGGCGACGTCCTCGGCTCGTTCACATGGCCGATGTTCCAGGCAAACCCGGGCGCGTACTTCGCCTACCTGTGGGGTGCCGCGGACAGCGCGGCCAGGTTCGCGCCCTTCCGGTCGCTGACGCTCGACAAGTGCCCCAACGCGGCGGTGGTACGCGCTGGTTTCAAGGACTGCTTCGACTTTGACGCCCCCAGCCCGCCACCGGACGTAGCTGCCCTATTCGACTTCTACGACACACCAGTGGGGGGGACGGCCCAATGATCGATCAGGTGCGCACCAGCGCCTACGCGCGGTCGGTGTTCGGCCCGCGGGAGCCCGTGCTCGAGGCCGTCCTACGGGACGCGCTGCTAGACCGCGGTCTGCGCCCGATGCAAGTCGACGACAACGCTGGACGTGTCCTGCAGCTACTCACCACGCTGCACCGGCCGCGGCGGGTGTTGGAGATCGGCACGTTCTTCGGGTTCTCCGCCCTCCACATCGCCCGCGGCCTTCCTCCGGACGGGCACCTGGTCAGTTTGGAGATCGACGCCGAGGTCGCCGAAACTGCCCGGCACAACCTGGCCGCGGCCGGCGTCTCAGATAAAGTCGATGTCGTGGTCGGCCCCGCCTCGGACCACCTGCGGAAGCTGGCGCCGCTCAGCCTTGACATGGTGTTCATCGACGCCGAGAAGACGGCCTACCCCGAGTACCTCAGGCTGGCCTATCCGGCGCTGGCGGTGGGCGGCCTGCTGGTGGCCGACGACGCTCTGCCGCAGGGGGACTTCAGCGCCGAGGGCGACCACATCGCTGCCCAGTCGGCGATCTCCGCCTACACACGGGCGGTCGCCCGGAGCGACCACCTGTTCTCAGCGTTCATCGGAACGGACAACGGCCTGTTGGTGAGCCTTAAGCAGTAGCCGGGCCGACGCGGACGGGAGGACTGCCCGTGCAGGACAGGACCATCGTGGTGGACAACTTCTACGCCAACCCGGGCGCGGTGCGGGAACGGGCGCTGCGCTCGCAGTACGCCGACATCTCCCCCACCGACTACCCTGGGTTCGGCAGCCGAACGACCATCGACGCGCAGAGCCTGCGGCGGCGGTTCGCCGAACTGGTCGGCGGTGAGCTGAACGTGGACACCGCCCGATTCACCTGGGGCGGTTTCCGCTTCATCACCGAGGCGTCCGCGCGTGAGAGCAAGGTGCACGCGGATACGGCGGTGGACTGGGCTGGGATGGTCTACCTGACCCCGAACGCCCCGATGAGCGCGGGCACCGGCTTCTTCCGGCACAGGCTCAGCGGGTTCGAGGCACCGCCGTCCGACCGGCAGGCCCGCGCCCTGGGCTACTGCGACGCCGCGCAATTCGACGACGCGGTGATCCGCCAGGATAAGGCCGACTTCAGCAAGTGGGAGCTGATCGGCCAGGTAGAGCCGGTGTACAACCGGCTGGTCCTCTTCCGAGGTTGTGAGCAGTACCACGCCCCGCTCGGCGGTTGCGGCGACAGCCCACGGACAGCCCGCCTGACCCACATCTTCTTCTTCAACGTCGTTCCGGACCCGGGGGTCCCGGCGCACCGGATCCCGGACAGAGCCTTGGTGCAGGAAGGACTGGGCAGTGACGGGGAACGAGGCTACGCCGGAGAACCGGCCAACACTGCTGGACATCACGCTGCTGGCGTGCGGCGAGACCGACTCTGACCGGTACGCTCTGGCCCCCGCCGACCCGGTCGCCTTAGGGCTGCACGACACCATGGAGATCGCGCGGGAGGCGCAGGCGTCGGGCGCGCTGTACCGCACGTCGCTTGAGGTGGCGGGCGCGGAATGTGACCTTCGGACGCTTGTGCTGGTCCGACTGACCGACAATGGGCGGGCCGTACCCACGTGGGTGGTCAACGGCTGGAGCACGATCCGCGCTCACGGTGCTGGGGCAGATCTGCGTGGGGCGGGCCTGCGCGGCGCCGGCCTCAGCGGAGCACACCTGGTCGGCGCCGACCTGACCGACGCCGACCTGCGGGGGGCCGACTTGACCAAGGCCGATCTCAGCGGAGCGGTGTTGCATGGAGCGGACCTGTCCGGCAGCGTGCTGTTCAGCGCAACCCTGCGCGGCGCCGACCTTACCGAGTGCGATCTGAGCCGGACCGACATGCGTCACGTCGACCTGCGGGGCGCGGAGCTGGTGCGGACCGCGCTGCGCGGCGCGGACCTGTGGGGCTCCTACACCTGGGACGTCGACTTCGGCTGCGCGTTCACCGACGGGGTGCAGCTCGACCGCGCCGACGCCCTCAAGGCGAAGGTGTCCTGATCGTGGGCGCTAACACGAGGGGGCCCGGAGCGCTGTGGCCGTTCATGCTGCCACACGACCGGCACGGGCGGGCGGCACTGTGCGCGGAGTCCGCTTCCGGGGTGCGAGTGTGCTTCAGAGACGGCAGTATGCGGCTGGATGGGTCGAGCGGGCTGTGGAACTCCAACCTCGGCCATGGCAACCCGGTGATCGCCGACGCGGTCGCCGAGGCGATGAGGAATGCCTCCTACCTCGGCTCATGGAGCTATGAGAACACCCGCGCCCGGGCCGCGGCACGCACCCTCGTCGACATGGCGGGCCCGGCGCACTACTCCCGCGTGCTGTTCTCCACCTCCGGGGGCGCGGCGAACGAGGTGGCGATGAAGCTCGCCCGCCACTACCACGCGCTACGCGGCGAGTCGGACCGCAAGTTCGTGCTTGGGCTGCGCGACGGATACCACGGGCTGACCTACGGGGCATTCGCGCTCACCGACGCCAACCTCGGCCAGCGGATGTACGGGGTGGACCGGCGATTGGTCGGCCACGTCCCGGCCAACGACCCGGACCGGCTGGCCACTGTGCTGCGGGCCCTGGCCGGGAAGGTGGCCGCCGTGGTCGTCGAGCCGGTGCTCGGCACCGGCGCCGTCCCCCTTACAGCCGAGTACGTTGCGGCCTTGCTCACCACCCGGCGCGAGCACGGCTTCCTGCTGGTGGCTGACGAGGTGTCGACTGGATACGGGCGGATCGGCAACGCGGTTTTCGAGACCGCGGGATGGTCCGAGCCACCCGACGTGCTGATCACCTCGAAAGCGATGACCAACGGCACTCTGGCCGCCGCCGCGGTCGTCGTCAGCGGGCCGGTGGCCGCGGAGTTCACGGAGCGGGGCGCGGTCCTCGGGCACGCCGAGACCCAGGCGGGCACCGCCGTCGTGGGGGCCGCCGTGGTCGCCACCGCGGCCGAGCTGCGCAGGCTCGATGCTGTCACCAAGAGCCACCGGCTGGGCCGACACCTGGACGTGGTGCTGGCCCGGCTGGTCGACGAGCACCCGCTGGTCGCCGGGTCCACCGGTGCCGGATGCCTGCGTGCGGTGCACCTGGCCAGGGCCGCCGGGACCCCGATGCCACCCAACGAGGTAGAGGCCGTGGTCGGCGCCATTCGGGACGCGGGAGCGCTCGTGCATCCCGGTCCGGGCTGCGTACAGTTGGTCCCTGCTCTCATCTACACCGAGGACGAGCTGGACGAGCTGGTGGCCCTGGTGTCTGCCGGGATCACGGCGCACGGGCGGGCACGGTGAGCGAGTTCCCCTGGGCGCGGCCATCACCGCTGAGCCTGCCCGGGCAGTACGCGCGCCTGCTCGCTGCGGCACCGGTCTCGCGGGCCCGGCTGGATTCCGGTCAAGAGCTGTGGGTGGTGGCCGGGCACGCCCTGTTTCGCAAGGCACTGGTCGCCCCGGCAGTCAGCGCCAACCACGCCCACCCCGCCTATCCGACGATGACCCCGGTCCGGCGCCGCCGCGCCAGCGGTGGACCCGAGCCCAAGCGCGGCTACTCGGGGATGGACCCGCCCGAACACACGACTCATCGCAGGCTGACCGGAGCGCTGTTCTCCGAGTCGGCGGCGGAAGGGGTGCGGCCCGTGGTGCGCCGGATCGTCGACGAGCGGCTCGACGTCCTGGCCCGCGGCCCCAACCCGGCCGACCTGGTCACCAGGTTCGCCGACCATGTGCCCGCCCTGGTGATCACCGAGGTGCTGGGTATCCGCCAGCAGCGGTCCCGGCTGGCCCGCCTGTCCCGGGTGCTCGTCGACCGGCACGCCGATTCGGCGGAAGTCGCCAGCGCATCGGTCGAGTTCCGGGTGCGCATTGCTGAGGAACTGCGCGCGGTCGAGAGCTCCGACGCGGACGACACGCTGTTGCGCCGCTTGGTCAGCCGCTACCAGCGGGCGCACGCCTATGACCGGGATCAGGTCGTGGAGCTGGTTGGCTCGCTGGTCATCGCGGGCCACGAGACGACGGCGAACACGATTGCCCTCGGTGTACTTGCCCTCCTGCTCCACCCCGACCAGCTGGCAGCTCTGCGCACCGACCTCGCGCTCGTGCCCTCTGCCGTGGAGGAGCTGTTGCGCTACCTGTCGATTGCGGACTTGGTGACGGCGCGAGTCTCGACCGGTCCTGTGACCCTGGGCGATGTGATGCTGCCCGCAGGGCAGGGAGTGGTGGTGTCCGGCGCGGCGGCCAACCACGACCCCCGCGTGTTCGAACGGCCGGAGCAACTGGACATCCACCGTGACGCCCGCAGGCATGTCGCCTTTGGACACGGCGTGCACCGCTGCATCGGCCAGCACCTGGCTCGGGTCGAGCTGACGGTGGTGTTCGAGCAGTTGTTCGCCCGGTTCCCGAAGCTACGGTTGGCTGAGGCTGACGTGCCCGCCCGAAGCCGGCACCGCGCCGCGCTGCACGGCCTAACCGAGCTGGTGGTCACGTGGTGACGGCCCGGAAGTCTGGGGCGGCGCGGTTTCCGCCCGGGTTGACACCTTGCTGCCGGTGCCGGGCGCCCCCGGAGTCGAGTCCGAACACAGTTGTCGCCCGGTTCCCCTTTCAGGACTTCAGACAGGAGTGAGGATGACCGACTACCCGTTCGAGAAGCAGCCCGCGTTCTTCCCGTTCGTCAGCGCCGAGGTGTTCTTCGACGCTGAGGACGCCGATGATGCCGAGGCCACCGCCGTGGCGGACACCGGTAAGGACAGCGCCCTGGACGCCGACCTGGACGCGCTGCTCGCCACGATCTGACCTGGTGGGAGGGGGATCGCGGGCGCGGTCCCCCTCCCCCTGTTGGGTCCCGCCCCCCCCGGGAGGTGTACATGCAGAACACCGCACTCTCTCCACGTAACAGCTTCACCGAAACCCTGCTCGGCCTCGCCCCGTCCGGTGCGCACCCGGTGGACCTGTTCTCCCGAACGTGCGCTGAGGCCTTCACCGCCTTCGAGCCCGGGGCCCGGTTTGGCTATCCGTTCACTCAAATCTTCGAGCCCGACGTGCTGCACGAGGTCGCCCTCTTGCACGCCCTACCTGAGGACGCGGTGGCAGGCTTGGAGTACCGGCCGACACCTGCCGCACGGCGGCTGGCGGACCTGGCGGACTCCGCAGTGGGGTCGGATCTCGTCCACCTCGTCGGCGTGGCGTCCGCGCTTATCAGCGTCTCTCGGTTCGCCTTGGCCGCCCGGTTGGTCGCAGACGCCCGCGACCGGGCGCGCACCGCGCGGGAGCGGTTCGAGGTGGCGTGGCTGGAATTCCTTGTGTCAAACCGGTGCGACGGCGGCTCGGGGTCACCCGCGGCGTTCGCCACGATGCGGGATGCGGCCGAGCGAGGCGGGATCCCCGACGGCCGGGTGCTGGACATGTGCACCCAGGCCGTGGTCTGGCATCTCAAGCGCCGCGAGGTCGGCGAGGTGCACTTTCGCTGGGCAGTCCACACCGGCCAAGAGTTGGCCGGTCGTCGGTCGGTCGACGCGGGCTCGGCGTCCGCCTGGTACCGAGCCGTGGCTATGTTGCCCGCCGCCTGCGGCAAGCCCACGATGACCCGGCGCTACATGGTGATGGCCCACGACACCGCTACCGAAGCGGTGGCCGCCTCGCCGCGGGCGCTCGCCACCAACGCCTTGAAGACCTACTACGAGTCCTCCCTCAAGGAGCACATGCACCTCACCCACGACGCCGACGCTGCCCTCGCCGCCGGGCGCGCGCTGGTGGCCCTCGACCCCGCATGGGCTCCCAGCCACGGTGAGCTGGCCGAGGCCCACGAGTGGTGCGGGCAACTGGATCAGGCTGCGGCCGGATTCGAGCGGGCGGCCCGGAGCGGACCGCCTTACGTCGGGCACCACCTTGTCCGAGCCGCACGCTGCCGCGCCGCCCTCGGTGACTGGGACACCGCGACCGACCACTACCTGGCCCTCCTGGCCTTGGCCCCCGGCAGCAAAGCCGCTCGCACCGAGGGTCGGGAGGCCGCGCAGCGTGCCTCGGGACAGCGGTCGGCCGCGTTCGCAAAGGCGCTCGCGGGTCGCGCGTCGTGACCGCCACCGCTGGCACTCCGCAGGCGCCAGCCTTCCGCCACGACCCGACCAAGTCGGTCCTGCCAGGTCCGACCGCGCGGGTGCTCTGGGACCGGGAACCCGCTGTGTGCGGCTACCGCCGGTTGTCGTACCGCACGAGCATCGGAGAAGACATCCCGGTCCCGGTCTGCGCGACCCCGGCTGTCGTGGGAGCAGCCGGTGTCGTCGTGGGGAGCTACGACGGGTGGGTCCGGCTGTACACACCCGACCTTGCTGACGTGTGCTGGGAACACCGGCTGCCCGCGCCGGTGTACGCGCCGCTGCTTGTCGACCAGACGCGGTCCACGGTCCTGGCCACGGCCGTCGACGGAACCGTCGTCTGCTTCGGCCTCGACGGAGATGTGGTTTGGCGAACCCGCGTGGACGCCTCGATCTACGCCACGCCCACGGTGCTGCCCGAGGCTGACCTGCTCGTCGTCGCCGGCTTCGGCAGCCGCCTCGCCGGGTTGGACCTGGGGACCGGGGAGCAGGCGTTCGCCAGGGGGCTTCCCTCGCCGTGGCACGCCGGGGCTGGCGGGAGCGCGGCCGTGCGCGACCCTTACGCGAGTCCGCTCGCCCTGCCGGGTGGCGACTTCGTGGTGGGGTGCGCCGAACATGCCCTGCGGCTGACTGCGGCGGGGAATCAGGTGTGGCTTCGGGACATCGGGCACTCGGTGCGCGCCTCGCCCGCTTTCGCCGCGGCGACGGGTGAGGTCGTCGTGTGCGCTGTG
Organism: Streptomyces sp. NPDC005811; assembly: GCF_040630405.1. NCBI lineage: Bacteria > Bacillati > Actinomycetota > Actinomycetes > Kitasatosporales > Streptomycetaceae > Streptomyces > Streptomyces sp. NPDC005811. The sequence goes on along the minus strand of NZ_JBEXXK010000010.1, from coordinate 201,605 downwards.
GATGGTGGGTGCCGGTTCCTCAATGTCGAGGACGGACGGGAGACCGGCGTGATCATACTCGGTGGCAAGGTCACCGCCAGCCCGGCGGTGTCCGGCCACATGCTGGCCGTGGGCACGCAGCGCGGTCCCGCCCTCGGGATCGATCTGGCGAACCATGCTATCGCCTGGTCGGCCCCGGGCAGTGCCCCACGTGACCACACCTCGTTCACCGTGTTGCCCAACGGCGACTTCGCCGTCACCGCCGAGAACGGTGATGTGGTGGCCTGTTCGCGCGCCGATGGGCGCTTTCTCTGGGAAACTAGCCAGCTGCTGGGCCTGGCGAACCAGGACCCGGCGCTGGACACCACCCCCGTCGCCGCACCGGACGGCAGCATGTACTGCGGTTCGTACACCGGCGTCCTATACCGCTTCCGCTTCCGCCCCGTACCAGGGGGGAGAGCATGAACGACGCTCGACGCGCGCTGGTGATCGGGGGCAGCCGAGGTGTCGGCGCCCGCCTAGCCACCCGCCTCAGTGAACACGGCTGGGCGGTGACCGCGACCGGCCGCCGCCAGCGCTCCGACACCGGCTTCCCTGACGGAGTAAAATACAAGCGGCTCGACCTCGCCGCCGACACGGCAGTCAAGGAGAGCGCCGAGCTGCTGCGATCGCTGCGACCACGGCTGGTTGTCCACAACGCCGCCATCTACCCGACCGCGGAGCCGGACCTAGCCGAGTGCGAGACGGTCTTCCGCGTCAACGCACTGGTTCCGCACCAGGTGCTGGCCGACTACCTGCCGGGCGCGGACTGCACCTGCGTACTGGTCAACTCCGACTCCATTTACCACGCTAACCGTACCTCCGGGGTCTATGCCGCCAGCAAGGCCGCTCTCCGGGTGTTAGCAAGTGCGCTCGCCGACCGCTGCCGCGGGAGCCGGGCGTGCGTGGCCACCCTGCTCCTCGGCCCGCTGGCCGATGACCGCAAGGCCGAGCAGTTCGAGCAGATCGCCCAGATGCGGCAACTGCCCCCCGAGGAGGTCGCGAAGGCATTCCTGCGCCGGTCCAACCCGTCCTACGTGGTGGACTCACTGGTCGACCTCGACGCGTGCGTCCGCAGCGTGGAGTATCTCGTGGACCTGGGAACCCAAGCCAACGGCATGCTGTGCCGCCTCGACGGCGGCTCGGCCGGATCACTACTGTGACAGGAGGCGTTGTGGAACGGAATGAGTCCAAGATGTGGTCCAGCGCGTGGCGACCGGAGCAACTGGTGGACAGCAGCGCGCACCTGGTTGATGTTGACACTGCCGCCGTGCGCGCGCTCGTGACAGGACTCCCCGAAACCCTGAACCCCACGACCGCCCCCGGCGCATTGCGCGAGTTGCGCGCCACCGTGGCCCCGCTGCTGGCCGGGGTCGCGGCCGGCATCGCGGCCCGGCTCGACCCCACCGGACCCGGCCTTGCCCTGGTTGACGGAAAAGGGCTGGCGGACCTGACCGACGGGCAGCTGGAGTCCTTGACGTTCGGGTTGTCCGTCCTGCTCGGCAGGCCCATCTCGCAGAACCGCGAGCGCGAACTGGTGGTGACCGTGTTCGATGAGCGCCCCGGCGACGTGGAGCGAGCCCGGGGCTACCGGACGAATGGCAGCATGCTCATGCACACCGACCCGACCGATGTGGCGAGTCTGCTGTGCCTGAGCCAGGGCGCCGAGGGCGGTGAAGGCGTATACACCAGCTGCGGGGCCGTCCTCGACGAGCTGTCCGAGGCAGCACCGCACCTCGTGCACCGCTACTTCCGCTCCTGGCACTGGGACCTGCGCGGCATGCAGCGCCCCGGCGCCGACCAGATCGTACGGTCACCGGTGTTCGGCGTCGCTCGGGGCGTACTGAGCTGCCGCTACGGGTCGCTGCTCATCCGTGAGGGCACCTGCAGGTGCGGGAAGTTGGACGCGGAGGCAACAGCGGCGCTCGACCTGTTCGAGGAGGTCTCCCAACGACCGCACCTGGCGCTGCGGCTATCCCTAAGCCGAGGGCAGAGCGTCTGGCTGAACAACCACCGAGTACTGCACGGTCGGGAGTCGTTCAAGGACGACACCGGGCAGGTGCGCCGACTGCTGCGCACGTGGGTCTGGTCACACGAACCGCCCCCGCTGCCGCCCTCGTTCCTGGCCTTCTGTAACGCCATCGACGCCGAGGTCCCCGCTGGACCGCTCGGCTGAGGAGGAACCGTGGTCGACCTCGCGTTCACCGACGTGCGGGCTGCCGCGCTCTACGACATCGTGAACCCGTGGGGCCCCAGTTACCGCTACTACCTTGATCGGGTGATGGCCGCTGGCTCCGCGCTCGACATCGGCTGTGGCACCGGCCGCGTCCTGCGGTGCGCCCGGGCCGCCGGGCACCGCGGCGACCTCGTCGGTGTCGACCCGGCCGACGGCATGCTCGCCGAGGCCGTGCGCGCCGGACCATGCGTAGAGTGGGTGCACGGCGACGTGCGGAGCCTTGCGCTGGGCCGGAAGTTCGCTCTAGTCACCATGACCGGGCACGCTTTCCAGTTGCTGCTCGACGATGACGATGTGCTGGCCGCGTTGCGCGTGATGCGCGACCACGTCGCCAAAGGCGGCCGGGTGGTGTTCGAAACCCGAAATCCGCACGCTCGGGCATGGACGGGGTGGACACCGGAACAATCCCGGCGCATTGTGCGGGAACGCGCCGGCGGCGATGTGGAGGTGTTCCACACGCTGCGCGGTGAATCGCCTCCCGATCTGGTGCACTTCACCACCACGTTCCGGTTCCTTGACGATGGACAGGAACTGGAAAGCGGGTCCACGCTCCGGTTCGTCAGACCGGACCGCCTGCGCGACCTGGTAAGGTGGGCCGGTTTGGTGCTCGAGGACACCCACGGCGACTGGGACGGCAGCGTTGCGGGCCCCAATACGCCGGAGTTCATCGTCATCGCGAGGCCCGCATAAGACACCATAGCCAGCGTGAGCTATCCCTGGCTCCCCTCCTTGCGGGAGCGGGCATGTACGGGCGCCGGGTCATTCAGGCCAGCGCATCGGGAGCGCGTTGCTCGTACGCTCTCGGCTCCGGTAAAGTCCTTCGTTGACCGCCTTTAGCTGGCGGCAAAGGACTCCGACGACGACCACGTGGAGAAGGATCAGAGATGCGGCGAGCTTTCGGTGCTATAGGGATCTCTGCCCCAGTCCATACCACCGAGGATCGTCATGTCGTTGCGCACCTTGAACCTGGGAATTCTCGCACACATCGATGCGGGTAAGACAAGCCTGACTGAGCGACTCCTGTTCGATAACGGGGCCATCCGTTCGTTGGGTAGTGTCGACGGTGGCAATACCGCGACCGACAGCAGCGAACTGGAGCGCGAGCGGGGTATCACTATCCGTTCCGCTGTCGCCTCCTTCACTTTGGGCGACCTGCAGGTCAATCTGGTCGACACCCCCGGCCACCCAGACTTCATCGCCGAGGTGGAGCGTGTCTTGTCCGTGCTCGACGGCGCGGTCGTCGTTATCTCCGCGGTCGAGGGTGTGCAGGCGCAGACGCGTGTGCTCGTGCGCTCGCTGACCCGACTCGGCTTGCCGACTCTGCTGTTCGTCAACAAGGTCGACCGCATGGGCGCGCGTTACGAGTCGTTGCTCGACGAGATCCGCCGTAAGCTGCGCCTCCCGGTCGTACGTATGGTCGGGGTCGACGACATCGGCACCAAGAACGCCGTCGTCCTCCCACTGCCACTCGATGAGCCGCGGCACCGCGACGAGGTGGTCGAGGTGCTGGCCGAACACAACGACACCCTCCTCGCCCAGTTCGTCGCCAACGTCACCCCCAGCATCGCCGACCTGCGCAAAGAACTCGGCGAACAGACCGCGCGTGGCTTGGTCCACCCGGTGTACTTCGGCTCTGCGATCTCCGGGACCGGCATGGACCTGCTCGGTGCGGGTATCCACGACTTCTTGCCCGGTCAGCCCGCCGACGCGGTCAAGAGCCCTCTGCGCGGTACCGTCTTCGCCATCGAGCGCACCGGGCGCAGCGAGAAGACGGCCTATGTCCGGTTGTTCGGCGGCAGCGTGCGTGAGCGTGAGCGGGTCACCCTCCGGCGGCTGGAGGGAGGCGCGGTTGAGGAGTACAGCGGGCGCATCTCCCGGCTCAGCGTCGTCGGCTCGTCGGAGGGTGTCCTGCGCGCGGGCGGCATCGGCAAGGTGCGAGGCCTGTCCGCCGTGCGCGTTGGTGACCGGCTGGGTGAGCTCGACGACAGCCGGCGCCAGGCGCACTTCACCCCGCCAATCCTCGAGTCCGTCGTCCACGCACTCGACCCAGACCTCAAATCCGACCTCCACGCAGCGCTGGCCGCGCTGGCCAACGAAGACCCCCTCATCAGGATCCGCCCGGTCGCGGGCGGTGGCACGTCGGTGCTGCTCTACGGCGCTGTGCAGAAGGAGGTCATCGCGGAGCGGCTCGACCGCGAGTTCGGCGTAAAGGCAGTGTTCGAGGCGGTTCGGCCGGTGTACTTCGAGCGCCCGGCGGGGAAAGGGGAGGGGCTCTACGAGTTCGACCCGCTGGGCACCAACGACTTCTGGCAGACGGTCGGCATCAGGGTCGAGCCCCGCTCCACGGGCTCCGGCAACGCCTTCACCGTGGAGGCCGAGCGCGGGACGCTACCCAACGCCTACCACCGCGCGATCGAAGAATCAGCACTCCGTTCGCTGCAGCAGGGACTGCACGGGTGGGAGGTCGTCGACTGCGCGGTGGTCCTCACTCGCACGGCGATGGACGCGCCAATGACGGTGGCAGCCGACTTCCGTAATCTCACCCCGCTGGTGGTGATGCGCGCCCTGCGCGACGCGGGGACCGTGGTCTACGAACCCAGCTATGACATCGAGGTAGAGGTACCGCAGGACGCGGTCAGCGGCGTGATGGGGATGCTGGCCTCGCTCGGCGCGGACGTGTCGAGTTCGACCGAGGCATTCAACGGGTGGAAGCTCACCGGCAACATCCCGGCTAAGCTGCTACACGAGTTCGGAATCGCCCTCCCGGGGCTCACCCATGGCGAGGGAATGTTGTGGCACGAACCGGGCGAGGACCGCGCAGTGCGCGGCCGGTTCCCGACCAGGGGCCGTGTGGACGGAAACCCCCTCAACTACGACGAGTACCTCCGCTTCCTAGCCAACCGCGATCTCGGGAACGGGACGGGGTCCGCCGTCTGACCGCGCGCAATCCCGGGAAACACCCTCGACACCGGAGGCCGAGATGACGACCGGCGCGCAGGACTCTGCCGATCCACTGTCCGCGATCCGGCAACAACTCCAGGACGGGGAGCACGAACGGCGACGGTTCCTCCACCATCCGACTGCGCCACACCGGCTGACTACGGTTCTAGCGAACACGGCCCACGTGTTCGTCTACCTCGACGGAAACCGTAGGTACATCCACGATAGCCACCTCACCTCCTACCAGGAGGCGTTGGACGCCGACGTCGAGAAGCTGTCCACCGCTCTTCCGGGCCCGTGGGGCGTCGCGCTCCGCGCATACGCCACTGCCCTGGTGGGACAGCGGGAAGAGGACGCGTTACTCAGCGCTGTAAACGCTGTGCGAGCTCAGCTGACGGCTGATCGCGTGGACCTGTTGTCCCGCTTGGGGGTGCCTGTGCCCGGTGGACCGGAGGCGGCGTTCGCACGGCTGATCGGCGGCATTAACGCGGCCGGATCCCGCAAGAAGCTTGCCACGGCGTGGGACCGACTGTCGGACAAGCACCTCCCCGATCTCACCGCGGCGGTTGACCGGGTAATCGATGCGCGGTGGTCCCGGGTTCGTGCCGCAGGGCACGCCTCACCGCTGGCCGCCACACTCCTGCGCAGTCGTCTGGACGAGTACGCGGCGGAGGAGTTCCTCGTCGACTACCTGCAGCGTGCCGTGGCAACGCACCGGGACCTGGAAGCCACCGTGGGCGCGACTACTGGATGCACTGACGACCCGATGAACCACTTCGCCTTCTACCTCAACTCCCTCGTCTCCGGTCAGCGAATGCCGCTGATACCGCTCTCGGCTTGCGTCAACACAGCGGTCAAGGTGATCGAGACGGTGTTCGGCCACCGCGTGGTGCGGGAGGGTGAGGCGGAAGCCCTCGTGCTTTCCCTGCACTCGGCGGATGGCCCATCGGGTGCTATCCAGGTCGACTGCGTGCCTTCCGTGGGCGTCCGCGTTCCCACGTTGCCCATGGATCTCCCGATCGGTCGGGCGCTGGCCCGGTGCCGAAACACGGACGATGGACGGGTCCTCACGTTCGAGGCGGCTCGGAGCCTCATGCACGAGTTCGGCCACGCGGTCAACCACGTGCTGCTCAACCCCCGGCAACCAGGGCTGACCGGGGTGGAGTACCTGCCAGTCGAACGGCTGGAGAACCTCAGTGCGTGGTTCGAGAAGTGGGTGTATCACCCCCATTTCGCAGCACGGGTACCAGAGCCGGAGCGTAGCCGCATGCCGCTCGCCGCGCGGATCAAGTCGACCGAGTTCCGTGCGACCCAACTGCAGCGAGCCGTCGTCGCCATGGTGGACTTCCGCGTCCACCAGTCCAAGATCAGCGTGACCAACGCGTTCCAACAGGTCCTTGCGGAGTACGGTATGGAGGGTCGTTGCCACCTCGGCGACCTCTTGCCGCACTTCGGGGCGCAGGTCTTTCGCGTCCACCCCGGCCTCGCGGGGCTCTGCTACCTGTGGAGCTACGCCTATGGTGCCGAGGTTTTCCGGCTGACTGACCCGCGAGAAGCGCTACGGTCGTGTGTAGACCCAGACCTGCCCTCGGTCCACCCAGACACCACTGCGATGGGGTCCTGGAATGAGTGAGGCGTCGCAGGCGGGTGACCGGTTTCCCAGTCCAGCGCCGACGACGCTCCCTGTCGGCTACACGTGAACTTCCCGTGTGTTGTTGGACTGTTCCGGCTGCTCCCGCGCTCGATGGCCGTCACGACAGTCGGGGTCGCCGCGCTCCGCACCGCCCGCGCCGAAGTGCGCGAAGGCGTCTGGAAGTTGGCCAGTGATGCAGTACCGGACGCGGGCGGCCAGGTGATCGTCGACATCGACGGGTTCGCGTCCTGGCGCACTCCGAGAAACTGACGGACCTCATGAATAATTGACTTAGATGGCAGGATGACACACGTATAGTCAGATTCCAGCAGATCTGCACCCGTGATCTCTGTCACAGCGGGAAGCCTGAAAAGGAACACACCGGGTAGCCCTAACGCGACACAACGTCGAGGCCTGGCTCCGCGTAAAGCGACACGACCTGCGTGGGACACAGCGAATGCAGCAACAAACCGGGACCGGGTGCCAACGGGGGATGCGTGACAGGGCACTCGTGATCATCTTGCCTGGACGGATTTCTCGGGTTTCCTCCGCCTGGGGCGGGCGGCTTCCGCCGCCCTCAGAGGGCGTGCTTGATCGTCCCTGATGGCTGGTCTGCCTGCGGGTCCGGTCAGGCATCAGAGAGTTCGGCGAAGGCATGCTCGTCGAGGGCCTGGCTGAGGAGTTCGTGCAGGTGGGTGCTGGCCCGGTGCATGTACGGGGGCAGGCTGTGGCCGAAATCGCGGAGTGTCGCTGGGTAAGGGGCGCGGAAGACGCGCCGGGCGGCAGCGGCAGGGTCCTGGCTGTCGAGGACCTCGCTGATGACGGTGAGCTTGGCGGCCGCGGTGACTGGATCGCGTTGCTGTCTGGAGTTGCTCGGTGACGTGCGGCGCCAGGGGGAGAGGAAGCCGCAGTCGGAGCGCTGCCAGCCGACGAGGCAGTCGGCGTCGTCAAAGTGGTCCCAGTGCATGGAGACTTCGTCGCCGTCGAAGCGCTGCCGGAGGGCCGGGTCGGTGCTGGTGAAGACCTGGACACGCAGCGCGTGAGGTTCTTCGAGGAGGATCCTCAAGGTCCGCAGGTCGTCGTACCACTGTTCAAGGTCAGGGTGAGCGGCCGTGTCCTCGGCGTCGAGCCGGACCAGGCGTTGATGGATGGAGCGCAGGGCGGGGTCGGTGACGGGCGGCGTTTCGATCTCCCACAGGGGCCGGCCACAGCGTTTGCGCTTGGCACGGCGCCGGCCAGGCGGCGCGAGAGCGTTGTCGTCGCGCCGCAGGAATCCGGGGCATCGTCCTGGGGCGTCACCGCGCAGGAGGGAGGGGGAGAACGGTGAGCCGCAGTCCGGGCAGTAGGACGCGGTGTAGCAGTCATGTGTGGGGCACATCACAGCCCAGGAGTGATACCACCACAGGGGCCATCGCGCGGGAGGTTTCAGGCACTGGGGGCAGAATGCCCAGGTCTCTTCCGGGGCCCAGCGGAAGTCGGGATGGCGAGGCACCCTGCCCTCGCTGCGTTTGACGATGCCGAAGAGAGTCAGGGCACGCAGATGCTGGGGGTCGAGGCCGGTTGCGGCGAGCAGCGGGAGGGCCAGGGCGAGGGGGAGTTCGGCGGTGTGGCGGGCGAGCCGGGCCGCGTGCGCGGTCGAGGGCTCCAGCCCGAGCCGGTTCATGGTCTGGGTGCGGTCCGTCTCGTATGCGGTGGCCAGGTGATCGACCCAGCTGAACAGCGATTCACCGGCCTGCGGTAGCGGGACGACGGGCAGTCTTCGGGCCATCGTGCGTGTCGACTGCGGGCGGTCCTCACCGGTCGGGTGCGGCTGCGGCATGGGGATCCTGTTCGGCCTGGTCGATCCGGGACGGCGGCAGGCGCAGTTGCCGCCGGTAGGGGAAGGGTCTTGGCGATATGAAGTTGCTGCTGGAGGGGCCGGGATGGTGCTCGGGTGTCAGTGTCCGTCGGGACCGCTTGAGCGTGGCGAACTCGCCGGGGCCGAAGACATCGTCGAGGAAGCGGTGCAGCCGGACACTGGCTGCTCTCGGATCGGGGGACCGGTACGCCGTCAGGTAGTGGCGCATCCTGACGCGGCGTCGTATCTCCAGCAGCTCTCGGGCGGTGGCGCTCATGTCGCGGGAGCCCAGGATCCTTCCGAGCACGCTGAGCCTGCAGGCCCTGGTGATCGGGTCGCGGTGGGTCAGGTGGGTGCCGTCGGAGAGGGTGCGGCCGGGTTCCAGGAATCCGCTGGAGTCGACCACATAGCCCGGGGCCGTGGCGCGCCGGGGTGAGTAGCGGCGCTGCAGGACGGGATCGGGGCTGTCGAAGGAGCGGACGTCGAAGACGGGGCGGTCGAAGAGCGCGTTCAGTACGTGGTAGGTGCGCAGCCACGCGCGGGGCCGGGCACGGGAGGTGAGCCCGTGCCGCAGGTGGTTTACGGCATCGAGTACGACGGGGTCGCTGACCGGCGTGGTGTCGATCTCCGACAGGGTGATGCCGCAGTGCTCGCGGCGCGTGCCGGGCGGGAGGAGGTGGGGGTAGGGGTCGCGAAAGCCTCTGCACCGCGGCGCGGAGCCCCACCGTGAGCTGGTCCTTTCCGGCGTGAACGGGGTGTCGCAGCGGGGGGCAGAAGGAGACCAGGTAGCACAGATGCACCGGGCAGGCCACGGCCCACGGCTCGTACCACCACAGCGGCCAGCGGCCCCCGGGGGCCAGGCACTTCGGGCAGAACGCCCAGGTTTCCTTCGGCATCCGGGACGCTGAGATGCCGGTGTAGGGGGGCCCGATGTCCTCGAGTGTCATCACGGCGAGTTCCCGGGAGGTCAGGCCCGTCGCCGTTTCCACGACCCGGGATGCCTGCGCGGGCAGCTGCATCGTGTAGCGGATCAGATCCCGCGCGGCCCATTGCGGCGCGGTCTGCACCAGGCCCAGTGCGTGCATCATCGGGCCGCGGTGGACCTCGTAGGTGTGGGCGAGGTGGTCGACCCAGCTGAAGAAGGACTCCCCGGCCAGGGGCAGCGGGACCGCCGGAAGCCGCCTGGGCAGCCTGCGGGGGATGCTCCGGTAACTGACCTGCGTGGACACGTGAGTGCTACTCCTCGTCGTGGTCCTGGAACAGCTCGTACGGCTGGACGCCCAGGGCCTGGGCGAGGGCCGGGATCCGGTCGACGGACACGCTGTGGACGGCCGCCTCGACCTCCGCGTAGAAGGAGCGGTCCATGCCCGCGGCCCGGGCCGCCGCGGTCTGGGTCAGTCCCGCGCGCCGGCGCAGGGCCCGCAGCCGGGTTGCGAAGGCCAGCCGCTGGGCTGGGATACGGCCGGAATCGCTGTTCGCCACAGAGGAAACCGTAGTACGGTCCCAGGTTTGTAGGAGATCTCCTACAAACAGTGTGTGGAGGGATGCGTGCGGGAGGGCGGACGGCCGCGGCGGCTGCCCGCGGTGCTGGTACCGCAGGCCGGTGAGTCGTTCGCGTCGTGGCTGGCGAGAGTATCGGTGGACTGGGAACTCTCCCCGGGGCATGCGGCGCAGGCCATTGGGCTGGAGTGCCGGCCGGGGGCGGGGGTATGGCCGGCGTTGTTCGGTATTGCGCTGACGCGCCGCAGTCTTGCCGGGGCCGAGGCGGCCACGGGGCTGGACGCGCGCACCCTGCAGGCGATGCAACTGACCCGCTACCGCGGGACGGTGCTGGACTTCGCCGGGTGGAATCCGGCGGTGGACTCCTCGCTGGCGCCGGTGGTGCGCCGTGAGTGGGCGCTGTTCTCCTCCAGCCGGGTGTGCCCGAAGTGCCTGGCCGAGCGGCCGGTGTGGCCGTTGTGGTGGCGTCTGGGCATCGCCGCGGTCTGCCCGGTGCACCAGGTGCTGCTGGTGGACAAGTGCCGCCGCTGCGGGGCGCGGGTGGGCCGCGGGCACAACGGCCATCCCCGGGGCCTGATCACCCGCCAGACGGTGTCCGACCCGGCGCGGTGCTGCAACCGGCGCTCGGCGGGAGGGCGGCGTAAGGCCGGGCTGTGCGAGGAGCGGCTCCAGTTCCTGCCCGCTGCGACGATGCCCGTCGTGCTCGCGGACCTGCAGGAGCGTGTGCTGGCCGTCGTCGACGGCGGCAGGGATCGGGTCGCGGGTGAAACGGTGGGACCGGCCGAGTTCTTCGCCGCGCTGCGGTTCACGACGGCGGTGATCCGTCTGGTCGCCTCCGCCGACGACCTCGCCTCTTGCACCGCCTTATCCGAAGCCGAGGGCCTGGCGGAATCCTTCCTGGCCGACCGGTGGGTGCGCGAGAAGGCACGGCGGGGAGGCGCGGGGACCCAGCTCGGAGTCAGCCCCGCGAGCGCGGCTCACGCCGCGAGTGTGCTCGCGCTGAGCGCCACGGTGCTGTTCGCCCGTGACCGCGAGGCCGCCGGTCAGGTGCTGGCCGAGTGGACGCGGCGGGCGGCGAGCCAGCGCCGCGACCCCGGCAAGAGCGACCCGCTGCGGCCTCTGTCCCCTCCGGCGTGCCTGGACGCGCTGGTTAGGGTGGCCCGGTCGCCCTCCTCGCGGGTCGCCGGCGTGCTGGCCGTGCGTCCCGCAACCCGTGTGCGGATCACCGCCCGGCATGTGCCGCATCTGGTCGACGCTGGTGACTACACCGACCTGATCGCCCCTCACCTGCCCGGCACCGCGCCGGCCAGCGGCCGGTGCCTGGCCGCTGTGGCCCTGGTACGGCTCGGCGGCGCGGTGAGCTGGCAGCGGGCCGCAGCCGACTTGGACATGAGCGCTCAGCGGGCGGCCCGGGTGACCAACACCCTCGTCCAGCGCATCAGCGACCCGCGGGCCTTCTGGGCGGACATCGAACGGCTCGGCGCCCGCCTGGAGGAGCGGGGCCGGGTCGACTACGCCGCCCGGCGGGAGAGGCTGGCTGCGCTGACCTCGGTGCCGCACGCCGTCCTGTATCCGGTGTGCCGGCCGCTGGAGCACGACGTCACCCTTCAGCGGCGGCGTCACGCCGCGGCCTGGGTGTGGCAGCACTTCACCGGCGGCGACGTCCGCGAAGCACCCGCTTACGCCGCCGAGCTGTGGCCGCGGACGAGCACCGAGTCGGTGCGGGAGGGCTGGCGGCGCTTCGCCACCAGGATGCCCGCCTCCGTCACCGCCTGCCTGGCTTCCTTCGGACACAGCCTCCTTCGGCACGACGTGCCCGATGCGACAGGAGGGGCATGACCCCGAGAAGACCACAGACCCTGCGGCCGCTGCGGCATGCCTCCCGTCAGCTCTACCTGCACTTCTACGACGGCGGCGGCACTGAGCGGCTGCTGCCCGCCGACCAGGCCCGCCAGGTGCGCTTCGAGACCTGCCTGCCGGCCCGCGACTTCCCCACCTACGAAGGCCAGCAGCACACTCCCGGCTCCTACTGGGCGGCCAGCAGCGACACCATGCTGGACTACGAGAGCTACCTGGAATCCCGCTGGATGAAACTCCTCGACTTCGACGCGAAGGTGGCCTGTTTCTCGGCCCAGCCGTTCATCTTCGAAGGCGTCGATGGCGACACGACCTGGACCCACTACCCCGACCTGTTCGTCCGCCGCACCGACGACTCCGTCCTGCTCCTGGACGTCAAGAACCCCGAACAGATCGACAAGCCCAGAGAGCGCCTCCAAGCCGCCCGGACCCAGGCAGCCTGCCGGCAGCTCGGCTGGGACTACCAGATGGTGGGCGAGCCGGATGAGCAGCTGTGGGCCACCGTCGAATGGCTCGCCGGCTACCGCAGACCCCTGAACGCCGCAGCCTCCGTCGCTCCCGTCCTGCTCTTCCGGGCCCAGCAGCCCCTCAGCATCGCCGAACTGCTGTCCCTGTGGCCCGAGCCAGACATCGAGCGGGCCGTCACCTACCACCTCATGTGGCACCACCGTCTGCTGTTCGACGTCACCCGCCCGCTGCGCGAGACCACCATCGTGTGGGCCGCACCCGAACCGGAGCACACCTGATGGACCAGCGCTACCGCATCGCAGCCGAAGACTGGATCGAGTTCGAGGAAGAACAGCACCAGGTCACCGGTCTCACCGGTGCACTCGTGCGGTTGCGCTCGATCTCCGGACACCATCAGACGATCATGCTCAGCGTCCTGCTGACGGATCCCTCCTTCCGCGCCTTGGCCGCCCCGCCCGAGACCGTCGACAACACTGCCGCAGGCCTGGACCCCGGCGGTGTCCTGGCGACCCTGCAGGACAAGGAGGCCCGCGACAACGCCCTGGAACTTGAAGCCCAGCTGCACGAGGCCACCACCGGCTACCGCTCGGGCTCAGAGTTCGACGCCGCACCCGGTGAGCCACGCCCGCTATACCACCCCGGACTTCCTCTGAGTGAGCGCGTCGCAACCAAGGCCAGCGAGCTCGGCCTGACCGAGCGCCGCGTCTGGCAGCTTCTTGAGGCGTGGGAGGAGAAGGGCCTGTGGGGGCTGGTCGACGGCCGCAAAGCCCGGCTGAAGAACCCGCTGCGCAACATCGACGAACGGGTGATCACCGCGATCCGCGAACAGGCCAACGTCGAGCGCCTCGACAGTTCCTCCAGCGTCTCCACCCGCTTCCAGCGCCGCTGCCAGAACCGGCTCGACGCAGACCACGGCACCGGCGCCGTCCCGCTGCCCAAACCGGACACGTTCCGCCGCGTGGTCAAACTCCTGCTGCACCGCAGCCCCTCCGACCCCGCCTACCAGCGGATCTCGGACGCCGGCCAGCCCGACCGGACCTTCGGCCACGTCATCGCCCACCGGCCCGGCCAGGTCGTCATGCTCGACACCACCCCGCTCGACGTCCTGGCCTACGACCCGGCGACGAACGACACCTACAGCATCGAACTCACCGTCGCCATCGACGTCGCCACCCGCTCCATCCTCGCCTGGCGGCTCACCCCGCTGGGCACCAAGGCCATCGACATCGGCCTGCTGCTCGCCGACGTCATGACGCCCGAGCCCATGCGCCCGAAGTGGGCCGACGCCCTGCGCTACCAGATGCTGCGCATCCCCTACGAGCGCCACCTCAGCGTCGACGAACGCCTCGCCGAGGCCGCAGCCCGGCCGGTCGTCTACCCCGAGACCCTCCTCTTCGACCACGGCAAGCCGTACAAGTCCGATGTCGTCAAGCGCGCGTGCCGCACATGGAAGATCGACCCGCAGGACGCCCGGAAACTCAAAGCAACCGACAAACCCCAGGTGGAACGCCTGTTCCTGACGATCCGGGAAAAGTTCTCCATGCACGTCGCCGGGTACAAGGGCTTCAACGTCGCCCACCGTGGCAAGAACGTCGAGCAGCAGGCCCGCTGGACCCTGGACGAGATCGCCGAGTTCTTCGCCGAATACGTCATCGCGGTCTACCAGAACCAGCACCACCGAGGGCTGCACCTGCACGGTTTCCCCGACCTGCACGTCTCACCCAACGAGGCGTACGCCATGGCGCTCGGCTCGGCCGGCTACGTCGACTGCCCCCGAGACCCCAACCTGTACTACGAGTTGCTGCCCATCGCCGACAACGGCCGCGTCATCAACCCCTATGGCGTCGAACTCAACTACCTGGTCTACGACGCTCCGGTGCTGTACCAGTTCCGCCGGGCCAAGTCGCCCTACGACAACGGGCTCTGGCCCATCCGCTACGACCCGCGCAACCTGCTGCACGCCTACTTCCACAACCCCCGCGACAACACCTGGCACACGCTGGGATGGACCAAGGCCCTCAGCGACCTGCAGCCCTTCACCGACATCACCCTGAGGGAGGCCAAACGCCTGGTCGAACTGCGCGGCGGCGACCCGAAGGACAAGGAGTACCAGCAGCAGATCGCCGAAGCCCTGCGGGACCTGCAAAACCGTATTGACGCTCCCGAGACGTGGACCAGGACCGACCGCAAGCGCCACACCCGTGACCGGCACCGCGCCGACGCCCAGGCCCAGGACGAGGCACGCTCCGCCCCGGCCGCCCCCGCGCCACCACCGCGTCCCGTCCAGTCGGCCGCGAAGCCGACCGTTCCCGCCCTGCACGCCGTTCCCGACCTGTCCGGCGAGGACGACGACTTCAACCCGCACGCCGTCCAGCCCGCCGAGGTCTGGACTCCCCGCACCAGCCAGGAGGGCTGACCCCCGTGACCTCCCCCGACCCGTCCGACGAGCAGCCCGAAGAAGCGTACGGAACAGGTGACTTCAAGCATCCCGGCCTGTCCGAACCCCGGACCAAGGAGGAATGGCGCGAATACCTCGACTACGTTCTCCCGCTCAAGCCGGTCCTGCTGCCGCCGGAGGTCTACGAACAGCTCAGCACCGAGGAACAACGCCGCCACAACGCGGCCCGGGTGGCCCACCACAGTGCCCTGGTCATCGTCCGCACCAGCCAGATGAAGTCCATCCACCACCAGATCCGCCGCCGGATGATGACCAACAGCTTCCAGCCGGCCGGCGCGCGACGCGGCATCGTCCTGGACGGCCCCGCCACCCTCGGCAAATCCACCCTGGTCAAGACGTTCGCCTACGACTTCGAGCACGAACTGCGGCTGAACCATCCCGACCGCTACGACAAGAAGTACGTCGTCGACGGGCGGATCATCGACTACACGCCCGTCGTCTACGTCAACATCCCCTCCCAGGCCACGCCCAAGGACCTGTCCATCGCGCTCGCCGAGTACCTCGGCCAGCACTACCGCTCCGGTGCCACCAAAAGCGACATCACCCGACTCGTCCTGGAGAACATGCGCCGCGTCGGCGTCGAACTCGTGATCATCGACGACGCCCACTTCATGGACCTCTCCCTCAAGGAGGGCAAAGTCGTCAACGACCACCTCAAGCACATCGCGAACCACACCGCGGCCACCTTCATCTACACCGGCGTCGACCTCAAGCACTCCGGCCTCTTCCTCGAAGGCACCGGCGGCCGCCGCGCCACCCAGACCGCCGGCCGCAACCTCCTGCTCCACATGACCCCCTACGGCATCCGGACCAGGGCAGAGAAAGAGGACTGGGTCTCCGTCATCACCGCGATGGAAGAAGCCCTCGTCCTGTACAGACACCGGCCCGGCACCCTCGTCGGCGAGTGGAAGTACCTGTACCGCCGCACCGGAGGCAACATCAGCTCCCTGGCGGAACTCATCCGCGAAGCGGCCGCCGACGCGGTGCTTACCGGCACGGAGCGGATTGACCGCGCCCTCCTCGACACCATCGTGATCAACGAGCACGCGCAGAGCACTTACGACGCGATGTGGCACGAAGAGCCTCTGCCCCCCTCACCGGAGCAGCGCCACAACCCCGAAGACGAAGACGGCGAGGCCGCCGCCGGCTAGATACACCCCCTCGCCACGCCGTGGCGAGGGCCAGAACACAGACGCAGTCGACCCGAACGAGCCAAGCCCCGCTCGCCAGTTGACGTCATCCATCGGGGATCTGACCGGCGGCGTGAAGCAGCTCAGGTGCTCTGCAGGGCTTCGTCGACGCGGCGGACTTCGCACTTGTCGAGGAGACGGGCGAAGTAGCTGTAGGCGGCGAGGCGTTCCATGCCTTCCTGCTCGGTCAGCTCGTCACGGGTGTGCGTCGTGACGTTCCGGACGGTGAGATTCAGTCCGGTCGCCAGGCTGTTCAACGCCTTGCCCAGCGGCTCCAGCCCGCCACGCATGCTCCTGGTCGTCTTGTCCGCGGGATCACCGGGCCACGCGAGCTTGGGTCTGCCCGTCTCAGGCTCACCCGGCGAGAGGGTCTGCTGCCAAAACGGGGTGTCGTCCACGTCATGGCGGCCCAGGCGCGTCTTCCAATGCACGGTCAGCGCCTCCGACGCCTCACGAACCGCGACCCGGTACTGATGGGTCGTCCAATGTGCCGCCGCCGCGGTCCAGATGACCGGATGCAGCTCAGACGGGGCGAAACCTGGCACAGCCGTCTCCGTGGCCGTCTCGGCCTCGTCGATCATCATGCCCAACCGGCCCCGGACCGTCGCCGCTGTGTTGCGGACATCCTGCGGCGAGAAGAGCGCCTTCGGAGCCGACATGAGCGACCAGTTCGCGATCGGATCGAGCGCGCCGAGTCCGGCGACACCGATACGAGCCCCGGTGACGGCGACAGCCCGCGCAGCAGCGCCCGCGGTCTCCGCCACGTCGAGCTCACGCTCCCGCACGCTCACCTGATCCTGCCCGTCCTTCACATGGACCGTCGGGTACAAGCCACGAGAGGTACGAAGATCCGACTCGACCTGAGTCTCCATCCAGCGTTCGAAGGCCTGCTCGAACCTCTCCACCGCAGCGAGCAGCCGCTTCAGGTATTCAGCGCCGTACGTCACCATGCGCTCCCCCTCCTCTGATCGTGTCTGCCTTGCACCGAAACCCTAGAAGAGCACCGAGCCCCCGCCGACTTGAAGTCGCAGGTCAAAGGGCTGGTGTGATCGGATCTCGGAGTGCTCGCGCTGGTCGTGAGCGGAAGCCCTCGGTGGAGATCACCCGGCGGCGGTTGATTTCGAGGTTCGTCAAGGCGAGGAGAACTCGCTGGAACTGGGGCTCGGGCCCGGTCGGTGTTGCAGCCTCGATTGGCCAGGCGGTCCTCTCGGCACCAAAACCGGCACCGGCTGCCGGTCTGCTGGTGCCGGTCGTTAGTGGTGAGGACGGACCATGGCGGCGTCGGGCGGGATCCGTTTGGTCCAGCGGCCTGGCGCGGTCCACTTTGTGAGCGCACACACAAGCGCGACCATTGTGGCATCGCTCTTTCCCTGGTCTCTAGTCGGGGGTCAGGTTTCCGCCGGTCGTCACAACTGAGCAAAAAGAAGCAATAACAGACGGATAACTGAAAATCAGGTGATCTTCCTGGAATTCGGTCCATAGTGACCCCCACAGTCGTGGCGTTCATGACGGGCTGCCGCGCGCTCACGCATGCCGTGGGTGCGCGGCTTCGGGCCGACCGGGGGTGCGCTGTGGGCGATGGCCCGCGCAAGATGGACAGAATCGTGACCACCGGGGTCACCGGAGTCGAGGAGTTCACGCTGGCGGTGCTTGGCAGAGTGGCACCGGGAGAGGTTCAGGCCTTCGCGCCCGGCATCTCCGACCATGTGAGCGCGGCCCGCCGGCGTCTGAGGGGTCGCAGGAGCCACCGCCGCCCGGGACCGAACGAGAGCGGGTGGGAGGACCTCGTCGATGTCATGAGTCCCGTCGTCATCTATGTCTGCGTGGCGATGTGCGACGCGGTCCTCGCCGGCCTCACGTCGGAGCTCACCGCCGGCACCGAACGGACCAGAGCTCGCCTCGGGCGCCGGATCCGGGACAGGTTCGGGCGCGGAGCCGAACCCGCACCCACGACCACGCCCGCACCCGCCGCCGGTGCGTCGGCCACCGCGCAGGAGCCCTCTGGCCAGCGTTCCGTGCTCCGCGCCCGGGCCCTGGCACTCGCTCTCGAACAGGGACTCGCACAGGAGCAGGCGGAGCGGCTGGCGGACGCGATCGCGGACGGGCTCACCCCGCGGGACGAGCTGTCCCCGGGAGGGGAGGAGTGACGTCGGCCGTCACTCCGGACCGCCGGTCGGGAGAAGCCGGACCGGATGCCGACCCGGTGAATGTGTTCGCCTTCCCTCGCACCACGGTGATCCTGCTGCCGCTGCTGGCTGTCACGGTGCACTCGGGCAACATCTGGCTGATGGCCCGCTTCGGCGGAGGGGTTTCGGGCCGGGCGGGCGACGGGCGTCTCGCCCGCTCCGTGCTGGAGGCCCACTGGCTGTGGTACGCGGGCGTCTCGACGTTCTTCCTCCGGGACCGGCTGCGCCGCAGACGGTGCCGACCGCTCGACGGGAAAGCGTTTCCCGGCCTCGCGTGCCGCGTCGAGGCGCTCGCACGGGAGATGCGTCTGCGGCAGATCCCCGCCCTGCTCACCGAGCACAAGAAGAAGCGGGACCGGGGAATGGCGTCCGGGTTCGACCTCATCGGCCTGCGCCCCTATCTCTCCCTGGGCCCGTCCCTGCTGGCGCTGGGGACCGCGGACACCGCAAGCGCGCGGTGCACCTTCGATGCGGTCATCCGCCATGAGCTGGCGCACCTGCGTAACCGGGATGTCCTCGGACACAACCTGGTCATGGGCGTTCGTCTGGCCAACCTCCTGCAGACGCTGCTGATCGTCACCGTCAGCCTCACCACCGGGGCCGGCACCGATCTCGCCATGGCGGGCAGCGTGTTGCTCTTCGCCTTCGCCCTGGACCTGGTGGCGCGCGAGTTCCTGCGCGCCCAGGAGGCCTACGCCGACCAGCGTGCCGCGCAGCTCGGGGATAAAGGCCCGGAGGGTTTCGCCCAGGCTCTGGAGCGGGGCGGCCGCGATGTGTGGGTCCGGGGACAGCATGGCCGCGACACCCGGGCCCTGCCACGACTGCTCTCCTACCACCGCACCCGGGAGGAGCGCGCGGCGCTGGTCCGCGCGCCCGGCGCGCTCCTCAGGTTCGGCCTCGTCCATGCACTGGTGAGCGGCTTCCTCACCGGGGTCGCCCTGGCCACGGTCACCCAGGTGCTGATCGCCGCAGGCGCCGCCGTCGGCCCGGCGCAGGACGGAAGCGTCATCAGGACTGCCCTGTCCGTCGGCGCGCCACTGGGTCTCCTCGTCGGCCTCGGCATGGCGCGGCACGCCGGGAACCCCAAGCGGACGAACCGTTCACCGGGCCCCCTGCTCATCGCGCCGGTACTCGCCGCCGGGGTGCTGCTGGGCACCCGTCTGTCGCCCTACGGGACAGCGGAAGCAAGTGTTCCGTTCGCCCCGCAGCCGCTCCTCGGCCTCCTCGTCTGCTGTCTGCTACTGACCTGCTGGCCCTGGGCCGCGACACGAGCCGCCGCAGAGCCCCTGAGGCGGTGGATGTGGTGGCTGCTGGCCGCCACGGCCGCGCTGGTGGGCGCGAGTGCGGTCGCCCTGCTGCTGCTGGGCGCCCTGGAACTCCTCGCCCTCTACGCCCTGCTGGTCGCGGCGCCAGTGCTCCTGTTCCGGGTGACGGCCCTCGCGTTGCGGGGATGGAACCGCCCACAGGCACAGGGGCGGGAACCAGCGAAGCCGGAACGGGAGCGGGGAGCGGCAGGGGAACGAAGCCTGCACCCGGCCCAGGACGGGGCCGGGCATGCACCGCGAAGCCAAGCTGTCGGGGGCGCGGCGGGCGTCGACGGTCCACTGGTCATGAGCGTCCTGCTGATCGCTGCGTGTGTGGCCGTGGGAGCACCCTTCGGCAGAGCAGCCCTGGAGAACCCCAGGATCGCGCTCATGCTCGGGTCGGAACCGCTCGGCGGCACCAGGGGCGAGGTGCCGGAGCTGCTGGCACCCGTCACGGAGCACTGGTTCGCGCTTCTCACCGGAGCCCTCGCCGTGTGCGCGGTGGCCCTGCTCGGGCCACGGAGCCCTCGTCGGCCCGGCCGTGCGCTGCGAGCCGGGGCGCTCATCGCCGCCCCCGTGGTCCTGGTGGCGGTGGCGGGAGCCTGGCGGAGCCCGGACGCGGCCGCCTCCCCCTACTGCTCGCCGCTGACACCGCAGGGCGGCGGGGTGGCGGTCCACTTCAACATCCAACCGACGGGGGACGATCTTGATCGCGTCCGTGACGTCCTCCTGGGCTTCAAGCTGACGAGTGAGCCCGAATACGAGAGTCCCGAGCAGGTCCTGAGGAACCTTGGGTGGTCGCACCCGGGCTCCGACCTCGTCCGCACTCTCGTGGCCCAGCAACTGACTCCGGACTTCCGCGCCCAGCTCGCCGAACCCGCCGAGATGCCACGGCTCGCCCGCGCGCTGCGCGGTGTACGCCTGGACGAGCCCCTTCGCCCGACCGACCCGGACGCATCCCTGCCGCCGGTCGAGCTTTACAGCACAGATCCCTGCCACCCTCTGATGGGGGGCCTTGCCCCCGTGACGCTGGGATAGGCGCTCCCCCCCGGTGGACCGCACCGAAACGGTCACCGACGGGGCAGAGATCGGCCACCAGCCGCGCCGCTGTTTCGGCGACCGTCCGGGACAACGGGCGCAGGCGTGGTCGGCGCCCATGAACCGGCCCCAGGTCCACGGCCCCTTGACCGGCCTTCCCGGTAGCCGGGTTCCTCCTTGACACGTAGTCCAGGTCAAGGGGAAACCTCACTGGCCATCGCCCAACGCTGGGACATCGACAACGCCGACGCGGGGTGGGGCCGAGGGTGGCGTCCACCCGATGAGTGGACGCCTGCCGGGGTCAACCGCACAACGGCCTCCTTCCACATGGGCGGTGGAGGTTCCGACGATGGGCAGAGGACGGGCCGTCGTATCGTGACGTGTGCCCGACCCTTCCGCTGCCCACTGCATCCGACGTCTGCCGGTTGTGCCTCTGCCGCTTCCGAGAGAGTCGCTCCTCAGCTGGCTGGGACACTTGAGCGCGGTCTACGAGGTCTCCCGCACATCGATGGCCACGGCGTGCGGGCTCCTGCGGCCGGGCGACAACGTGGCACGCATCGCCGACTCAGGGCCGACGTCGCTCGTGTACGGCCTGGGCGACGAGGACATTCTTCGCGTCGAACAGGCAACCGGACTGTCAGGCGACGAACTGCAGGCGATGACCTGGATGCGCTTCCTGGGGACCATCGTGAAATTCGATCTGGTCAAATCCGGCCCACGGAACCTGTTCCGGACTATGAAAGCGAGCTGGATCGACCCGCGCGAACTAAAATTCTGCCCTTCTTGCATCGAAGAAAGCGATGGACGCTGGCCCCTCGAATGGTGCACGCCTTGGATGTTCGCATGCCTAAAGCATCGATGCTACTTGATGGCCGCATGCCCCGAATGCCACACCCCGCTGCCCGGGGCCCGCGTCAACCTCGGCCAAGGAAGCTGCCAAGGCTCCGAAAAGCACCGACTGACGGATGTCCTGCTCTGGCAATGCGACGCCGAATATAAAAAGTGGAAAGCTCCTGAACTGCACGACAAAATGCTTGCTGACCTGCAAAAATTCCTCGAAGAACGCCTCGCGTGGGCACGACCGGAGGCCGTTCAGCTGCGCGGTGTCTTTGCAGATCTGGCGGCAATGGCAGACTTTGCCTTCCATGTAGCCAGACCGGAAAATGTGGAAGGTGCCGACCCGGTTGTCGCCGACGGCTTCACCGACTTCTGTACGCCGACCAACCCGGGAGTCAACCCGACCAGGATTGCAGGGCCAAAACCGATGGCTCAAACAGCGGCACTGCGAATCGCGGCCCAGATTCTGTTCAGCGGCGACCCGTGGTCGGCCGCCCGGGAGATCGTCGACTTTGCAGCCCGCCCACTCCCGGTTCGAGCGCGGTCACTGAATGAGGCATGGTGTAAAAGACTGCCACGGGACACGATGCGACTCCTCGCTCGAATCGTCGAGTCGGTCCGGGTCGCTGCCCCCTCCGTGAAGGGGCACGACGGACGGGTCCGCCGGTAGGCGCCGACTCCTTGTGTCGATGATCAGGCTGATGTCCCACCCCATCGAACGCGCCACGCGACATTGACGCTTCAGGCCCGCGACCCTCCGGTGACCTGCCGCTTTCACGGTGAGTGACGATCCTTCCAGGTGTGACCTGCGTGTAGATCGGACACTGAAATCTTTCGTGCGGCAAGTGTGATGTAGGTCACCGCACAAAAGATTTCAGTTCCCTGGTCAGAGATGTGCCAAGTGAAATCTTTCCTGCCATCCGACAGCGGCTGCGGGACCGTCCACGCCAACGCCGCGGGGGACGTCCCCGCCCGGCTGGAGGCGCTCGGCACGGCGGCCGGACTCGACCGGACGGCACTGCACAGCCAGGTGGCGGCCGCGCTCTCGGTGGTCCTGCACCTCGTCCGCGACCCGGCCGGGCGGCGCCGGATCGCGGAGGTGCACGTGCTGGAGCGGGACCCGACGGGGCTGGTGCGGACGGTACCGGCACTGCGCTGGCAGCCCGACGCGTTCGCGTACGAGCGGGGCTGGGGGCGGCTGCGGGAGCTGCTGAGGGGCGAGGCGCGCGGGATCGGCGAAGAGAGCGGCCGGAGCGGCGGGGCGGGCGGGATCGGCGAAGAGAGCGGCCGGAGCGGCGGGGCGGGCGGGATCGGCGAAGAGAGCGGCGGGGCGGGCGGTGTGAACCAGGTGGGTGACCGGCTGGGTGACCTGGTGGGTGAGCTGGTGCGTGAAGGGAGCGAGGTGCGCGATGCACGAGTTGGGTGAGGTGTCGACGGCGGCGGCCGTCGCCTGTGCCGGGGCGGCGGCGTGGCTGCTGGGCGGTCCGTACTCCGGGGGCCGGCGGGCGCAGTTGCTGCTCGCCGGAGGCGGGGTGGTCGGCAGCGGGCCACCTGCCTGGCGGGACCTGACCCGCGGACTGAGCGGACTGCGCGGGCTGCGCGCGCGATGGCGGCCCGAGTGGTGGGCGCCGGTCGTCGGGGTGGTGCTGGCGGTGCTGGGAGCCTCGCCGCTTCCGGTCGCCGCCGGGGCCGCGGCGGTCCCCTTGCTGCGCCGGGCGCGCCGCGCAGCGGAGGCGCGCCGGATCGGGGAGCGCAGGGCGGACGCCGTGATCGCGCTCTGCGCGGCGCTCGCCGGGGAGGTGCGGGCCGGACGGCAGCCCGGGGAGGCGTTGCAGCGGGCCGCGCGGGACTCGGGCGGGCTGGGCGAGACACGGGCGGCGGTGCTGGCGGCGGCGCGGTTCGGCGGCGATGTGCCCCGGGCGCTCGCGGCCGCCGCACGGCAGCCGGGGGCCGGCGGACTGCTGGGGCTGGCGGCGTGCTGGCGGGTGGCCGTGGACCAGGGAGCGGGCCTCGCGACCGGACTCGACCGCCTGGAGGGCGCGTTGCGGGCGGAGCGCGACCAACGGGCGGACCTCCGCGCGCAGTTGGCGGGGCCACGCGCCACCACCGTGATGCTGGCCTGTCTGCCCGCCCTGGGGCTCCTCCTGGGCGCCGCGCTCGGCGCCGACCCGTTGCGGGTGCTGTTCCACAGCGTGGCCGGGCTGGGCTGCCTGCTCGTCGGGGGGCTGCTGGAGGGCGCGGGGGTGGCGTGGGTGCGGTGGATCGTGCGGAACGCGGAGGGGGCGTGAAGGGGCGTGCGGGCGAACGAGCGGCGGGTGACGAGGAGGGAGGCGCGGTGAGCGCGGAAGTTGTCCACAGGCTGGGGGTGGCCGTGGGGATCGTGACGGCCCTCGGGTGGCCGGTGTGGGTGCTGGAGCGGGTGCGGCGCGCCCGCAGGGCCCGGGGGAGGGCGGCCGGGCTGCTGGGGCGGGAGCGTGCACCGGACGTCCGGCGCGCGGCGATGCGGAACGCCGTGGGGGCCTGGCTGCCGGCGGTGGCGGCGGTGGGCGCCGGATGGGTGCTGATCGGCGGTGTCGTGGGGGCCGTGGCCGGGGTGGCCGGCGCGGCCGGGCTGTGGCGGTGGCGCCGTCGGCAGCGGGCCGCGGGAGCCGTGGGCGAGGCCGACGCGCGGCTCGCCGCAGGGCAACTCCCCCTCGCCGCCGATCTGCTGGCCGCCTGCATCGCGGCGGGCGCCGCTCCGGTGATCGCCGCACAGGCGGTCGGAGAGGCCCTGGGCGGGCCGGTGGGGGAAGGGCTGGCGCGCGGTGCCGCCGAGGTGCGGCTGGGCGGCGAACCGGCCACGGCATGGCGTCGGTTGGCCGGTGCGCCGGGTGCGGAGGCCCTGGCGCGGCTGTTGGCACGGGCCGATGTGACGGGGATTCCGGCGGCGGGCCCCGTGGCCCGGCTCGCCGGGGACGCCCGGGCCGACTGGACCCGGGCCGCCACGGCCAGGGCCCGACGCGCCGCCGTCCTGGTCGCCGCGCCGGTGGGGCTGTGCTTCCTGCCCGCCTTCATCGCGGTCGGCGTCGTACCGGTCGTGATCGGGCTCGCGGGCGGGGTGATGGGAGGCGGCGGATGACGAGGTGCTGAACCGGCGCCGAGGGCGCCGAGCGGGGACACGACGGGACATGACGGATCGAACAGTCGAATCAAACAGTCAATCGGAAAACCAGAGGCCGACAGGGCCGAACCTGACGGGGGTTGAGATGTACGAGGCGGTACGGGCACGGCTGCGTGCCCTGGTGTGCGGGATGCGGGGCGCGCGCAAGGACGCCGGAATGGTGACGTCCGAGTACGCGATGGGGATCGTGGCGGCGGTGGGTTTCGCGGTGCTCCTCTACCAGGTGGTGACGAGTGACGCCGTCGGCACACAGCTCCAGGACATCGTGAGGCGGGCGCTCAGTGGGGGGATGTGAGCGGCGCCGGCTCGGCGGGGACCGGGGCTTCGTGACGGCGGAGTCGGCCGTGGTGCTGCCGGTGCTGGTGGTGTTCGCGATGGCGCTGGTGTGGGGGCTGCTCGTGATGGCGGCCCGGATCCAGTGCGTGGACGCGGCCAGGACCGGCGCCCGCGCAGCGGCCCGGCAGGACCCCACCGCGACGGTCGTCGAACTGGCCCGCGCGGCGGCACCAAGCGGGGCCCGGGTGACGGTCGGCAGAGAAGGCGACCAGGTGCGTGTGGTGGTCGTGGCGAGTCCGCCGCTGCTGCGGGGGCTGCCCTTCGAGGTACGGGAGGAGGCGGTAGCGGCGGCCGAGGAGACCGTGGGAGCCGGGCCGGACGGAGGAGGCGGACTGGACAGTGCGGGTGGGCGGGACCCCGAGGTCGGGCCTGACAGTGCGGGTGGGCCGGACCCCGAGGTCGGGCCTGACAGTGCGGGTGGGCGGGACCCCGGGGTCGGGCCTGACAGTGCGGGTGGGCCGGACCCCGAGGTCGGGCCTGACAGTGCGGGTGGGCGGGACCCCGAGGTCAGGCCTGACAGCGGGGTCGGGCCGGACGGCGGGGGTGGGCCGTGAAGGCGGCTCGCGTCGTCGGGGCGTGGCTGCGGGCGCGGGGCGACCGGGGCTCGGCCACCGTCTGGAGTCTCGGGGCGATCGCGGTGCTGTGCGTGGTCTTCGGTGCCGTGCTGGCCCTGGGGCAGGCCGTCGTGGTCCGGCACCGGGCCGCCGGGGGCGCGGACCTCGCGGCGCTCGCCGCGGCGGACCACTGGCCCGACGGCGAGGAGCGGGCCTGCGCCCGGGCGGACCGGGTGGCGCGGGCGCAGGACGTACGGCTGGTGCGCTGCGCCGTCGCCGGGGAGATCTCGGAGGTGACCGCGGCGGCGGGCCGGGGACCCTTCACGGCCGAGGTCAGGGCACGTGCGGGCCCTCCGGGGCCGGTATCGCCGCCCCCGGGCCCGCTTCCGCCGCCCGAGGCGCGGGCTCCTGACGGGCGGATCCCTGAGGAGGCGAGGGTTCCCGAGGCGCGGGCGCCGGCTCCGCAGGGCCCTCGGGGGCCGGTCCCGGGGCCGTCTCCTCCGGCACCCCCCGGAGCAGTTCCGTGAGGAGTCGCACCGCGCCCCTCTTGTGCAGCGGTTCGTTGCCGTTGCCGCACTTGGGGGACTGGATGCAGGACGGGCAGCCGGCGTCGCACTCGCAGGAGGCGATGGCCTCGCGGGTGGCGGTGAGCCAGGCGCGGGCGGTGTGGAAGGCGCGCTCCGCGAAGCCCGCGCCGCCGGGATGGCCGTCGTAGACGAAGACCGTCGGCAGGAGCGTGTCGGGGTGCAGTGGGATCGACACACCGCCGATGTCCCAGCGGTCGCAGGTCGCGAAGAGGGGGAGGAGGCCGATGGAGGCGTGTTCGGCGGCGTGCAGGGCGCCACCGAGGATCTCGGGGTTGATGCGGGCCGCGTCGAGCTGGTCCTCGGTGACCGTCCACCACACCGCGCGGGTGCGCAGCGTACGAGGAGGGAGGTCGAGCTTCGACTCGCCCAGGACTTCACCGGTGATGACACGTCGGCGCAGGAAGGAGACGACCTGGTTGGTGACTTCGACGGAGCCGTAGCACAACCGGCCCTGGCCCCAGGGGATTTCGGTATCGGTATCCAGGACGGTGATGGCGGTGGTGTCGCGGGCGACGGTCGTGTAGGGCGGGGCGGCCTCCTCGACCAGGGCGACCGAGTCGTCCAGGTCCAGGGAGCGGACGAGGTACGTACGGCCCTGGTGGAGGTGGACGGCGCCCTCGTGGACGGTGGTGTGGGCGGCGCCCGCGTCGACCGTGCCGAGCAGCCGTCCCGTGCCCTCCTCGACGATCTGCACCGGCCGGCCGCCCTCCCCGCGGATGTCGGTGAGGTCGGCGGCGCGCTCGCGGCGCGTCCAGTGCCAGGCCTTCGTGCGGCGGCGCAGCAGCTTGGCGGCCTCCAGCTGGGGCAGCAGGGCCTCGGTCTCCGGGCCGAACAGGGCCAGGTCCTCCTCCGTCAGCGGGAGTTCCGCGGCGGCGGCGCACAGGTGCGGGGCGAGGACGTAGGGGTTGTCGGGGTCGAGGACCGTCGACTCCACCGGACGGTCGAAGAGGGCCTCCGGGTGGTGGACGAGGAAGGTGTCCAGCGGGTCGTCGCGGGCGATGAGCACCGCCAGCGCGCCCTGCCCGGACCGCCCGGCGCGGCCCGCCTGCTGCCACAGGGAGGCGCGGGTGCCGGGATAGCCGGCGATCAGGACGGCGTCGAGGCCGGAGACGTCGATGCCGAGTTCGAGGGCCGTGGTGGCGGCGAGGCCGAGGAGCTCGCCGGAGTGCAGGGCCTGTTCGAGGGCGCGGCGTTCCTCGGGCAGATAGCCGCCCCGGTACGCCGCGACACGCCGGGCGAGCGAGCGGTCGACCTCGGCGAGCCGTTCCTGGGCGATCACGGAGATCAGCTCGGCGCCGCGCCGGGAGCGGACGAAGGCGACCGTGCGCACGCCCTGGACGGCGAGGTCGGTGAGGAGGTCGGCGGTCTCGGCGGTGGCGGTACGCCGGACGGGTGCGCCCTTCTCGCCCTGGAGCTCGGTGAGCGGCGGCTCCCAGAGGGCGAACACCAGTTCACCTCGGGGTGAGGCGTCGTCGGCGACCTCCACCACCGGCAGGCCGGTGAGACGGCCGGCGGCGACCGCGGGCTCGGCGGCCGTCGCGGAGGCCAGCAGGAAGACCGGGGAGGAGCCGTAGCGGGCGCACAGCCGGCGCAGCCGGCGCAGCACCTGGGCGACATGCGAGCCGAAGACGCCGCGGTAGGTGTGGCACTCGTCGACGACGACGTACTTCAGCGACTTCAGGAAGGAGGACCAGCGCGGGTGGGACGGGAGGATCCCGCGGTGCAGCATGTCGGGGTTGGTGAGGACGTAGTTGGCGTACTGGCGCACCCATTCGCGTTCCTCGAACGGCGTGTCGCCGTCGTACACGGCCGGACGCACCGCGTTGCCGAGCGGGTGTGAGAGTTCTTTCACAGAGCGGCGCTGGTCGGCGGCGAGGGCCTTGGTGGGGGCGAGGTACAGGGCGGTCGCGCCGCGTCCGTTCGGAGCCTCGGATCCGTCCAGAAGGGTGGAGAACACGGGCACGAGATAGGCCAGGGACTTGCCGGAGGCGGTGCCCGTGGCGACGACCACCGAGTCGCCGTCCAGGGCGTGCTCGGCGGCGCGTGCCTGGTGGGCCCAGGGATGATCGATTCCGCAGGCCTGGACCGCCGCGATCACTTCCGGGCGAATCCGGTCAGGCCAGACGGCATGGCGGCCCTCCCGCGGGGGCAAGTGCTCCGTATGAGTGATGCGCGAAGCCCGGCTCGGGCCCGGGGCGAGCCGGTCCAGGAGCGCGCCCGGCGACAGGCGGGGCGCGGGCTGTGCCGAGGATCGATCGGATCGGTGATTCTTGGCCATCGGCACCGAGTGTGTCACTGGCGTGACGGACAATGGAGCCAAGGCGTCGTGCACGCCTGCCGGTAAGTGATTGAATGCCATCGCGGCTGGCGAACCGTCCAGGGGGCTCTGCCGAGGTGTCCCGAGGGGCGACCGCTCGATAGCAAGGTGCTGGAGGATCCGTGGACCTGTCCCTGTCGACCGAGACCGTCGGCGATCGCACGATCGTCAAGGTCGGTGGCGAAATCGACGTATATACCGCGCCCAAGCTGCGCGAGCAGTTGGTCGAGCTGGTGAACGACGGGAATTTCCACCTCGTCGTGGACATGGAGGGCGTCGACTTCCTCGACTCCACCGGGCTCGGCGTACTGGTCGGCGGCCTGAAGCGTGTGCGTGCCCATGAGGGCTCGCTGCGCCTGGTCTGCAACCAGGAGCGCATTCTGAAGATCTTCCGCATCACCGGCCTGACCAAGGTGTTCCCGATTCACACCTCGGTCGAGGACGCGGTCCAAGCCACCGACTGACCCGTCCGTCCGGGTCCGGTGACCCGGACGGCCCAGTTGTACTCCGGGGGACCGGGCTTTCGGCAGCCCGGCCCCCCGACAGCACGCCCGAGTTCCGAGGGGGACGCATGGCCACCGTTGAACTCCGCTTCAGCGCGCTGCCCGAGCACGTCAGGACCGCCCGACTGGTGGCGGCAGCGGTGGCGCGCAGGGCCGGAGTGGACGAGGCCGTCCTCGACGAGGTGAGACTCGCCGTGGGCGAGGCCTGCACCCGCGCCGTCGGCCTTCACCAGAGTGGCGGTATCACCGCTCCCGTGAAGGTGGCGTTGATCGAGGAGGAGAAGCAGTTCTCCATCGAGGTCGGCGACGAGGCGCCACGCGCCGCCCCCGGAGACCGGGTGCCCGGCTCCGGCGCGGACGACATGGACGCCGAGGAGGACGAGATGGGCCTCGCGGTCATCAGCGGCCTCGTCGACGACGTGGAGGTCACCGCCGGTGAGGCCGGCGGTCTGATCCGTATGACCTGGCCGAGGACACCGGCCGCGGCGACGGTCGGCTGACCCGCGCCGGCCGCTCCGGCCGTACCCGTACCCGAAGGGCCCCACTCCGGTGGGGCCCTTTGGCATGCGCCCACCCGGGTACTCGTGCTTACAGTTGTCCCAGCCGTTCCGGGAAGTGAATCTTGAGTCGATGAATCACTTCCCGGAATTCGTGAATCAATTCACGATCAATGGTTCTGTTCAATGATCGTTCAATGATCGGAGAATGCCCCGAAGGCATTACTGGACGTGTAGGCGAATTCTGTTTACCGCGCACTGTTTTGATCAGGTTCCGGTACCTACAATCCCGTCCACAATCTTGAGCTCAGCCCAAGCGTCAAGGAGGACGAATGGCGGGGCTTTCTACCCCTCATCGGTTGGACCATCCGACAACCTTCGCGGCCGCAGTGCTGACCGACGGCAACCGTCTCCTCGTGGTGGTCATCGGGCTCGTCGCCCTGGCCGCGCTCGTGGTCGCGGGTGTCCTGCTGCGCCAGGTCCTCGCGGCCGGCGAGGGCACCGACAGCATGAAGAAGATCGCGGCAGCGGTCCAGGAAGGCGCCAACGCGTATCTGGCCCGACAGTTGCGCACCCTCGGCGTATTCGCCGTCGTGGTGTTCTTCCTGTTGATGTTGCTGCCCGCGGACGACTGGAATCAGCGCGCCGGACGATCATTGTTCTTCTTGATCGGCGCCGCGTTCTCGGCGGCCACCGGCTATATCGGCATGTGGCTCGCCGTACGCAGCAATGTGCGGGTCGCCGCGGCGGCCCGTGAAGCCACCCCTGGACCCGGTGAACCGGAAAAGGATCTCACCGCCGTCTCCCACAAGGCCATGAAGATCGCATTCCGCACGGGCGGCGTCGTCGGCATGTTCACGGTGGGGCTCGGGCTGTTCGGCGCCTCCTGCGTGGTGCTGGTCTACGCGGCCGACGCGCCCAAGGTGCTGGAGGGCTTCGGCCTCGGCGCGGCGCTCATCGCGATGTTCATGAGGGTCGGCGGCGGCATCTTCACCAAGGCCGCCGACGTCGGCGCCGACCTGGTCGGCAAGGTCGAACAGGGCATTCCGGAGGACGACCCGCGCAATGCCGCGACCATCGCCGACAACGTGGGCGACAACGTCGGCGACTGCGCGGGCATGGCCGCCGACCTGTTCGAGTCGTACGCCGTGACCCTGGTCGCCGCGCTGATCCTCGGCAAGGCGGCCTTCGGCGACTTCGGGCTGGCGTTCCCGCTGCTCGTGCCCGCGATCGGCGTGCTCACGGCCATGGTCGGCATCTTCGCCGTCGCCCCGCGCCGCACCGACCGCAGCGGCATGTCCGCGATCAACCGGGGCTTCTTCGTCTCCGCGGTGATCTCGCTCGTGCTGGTGGCGATCGCCGTCTACGTCTATCTGCCCAGCACGTACGCCGACCTGGACGGGGTCACCGACCGGGCGATCCTCGGCAAGGACGGCGACCCGCGCGTCCTCGCCCTCGTCGCGGTGGCGATCGGCATCCTCCTGGCCGCCGTCATCCAGCAGTTGACCGGCTACTTCACCGAGACCACCCGCCGCCCGGTCCGGGACATCGGCAAGACGTCCCTGACGGGCCCCGCCACGGTCGTCCTCGCCGGCATCTCCGTCGGTCTGGAATCGGCCGTCTACACCGCCCTGCTGATCGGCCTCGGCGTGTACGGGGCGTTCCTGCTCGGCGGTACGTCGATCATGCTGGCGCTGTTCGCGGTCGCGCTGGCCGGCACCGGCCTGCTCACCACCGTCGGCGTGATCGTCGCGATGGACACCTTCGGGCCCGTCTCCGACAACGCCCAGGGCATCGCCGAGATGTCGGGCGACGTCGAGGGCGCGGGCGCCCAGGTGCTCACCAACCTCGACGCGGTCGGCAACACCACCAAGGCCATCACCAAGGGCATCGCCATCGCCACCGCGGTCCTCGCGGCGTCGGCGCTCTTCGGGTCGTACCGTGACGCGATCACGACCGGCGCGAACGACGTCGGGGAGAAACTCTCCGGGCCCGGCGCGCCGATGAGCCTGATGATGGACATCTCGCAGCCCAACAACCTGGTCGGCCTCATCGCGGGCGCGGCGGTCGTCTTCCTCTTCTCGGGGCTGGCGATCAACGCGGTCTCGCGGTCGGCGGGCTCGGTGGTGTTCGAGGTGCGGCGGCAGTTCCGCGAGCACCCCGGGATCATGGACCACACCGAGACACCGGAGTACGGCAAGGTCGTCGACATCTGCACCCGCGACGCCCTGCGCGAGCTGGCCACGCCCGGACTGCTCGCCGTCCTGGCGCCGGTCTTCATCGGGTTCACGCTCGGCGTGGGCGCGCTCGGCGCGTACCTCGCGGGCGCGATCGGCGCGGGCACGCTGATGGCCGTCTTCCTCGCCAACTCCGGCGGCGCGTGGGACAACGCCAAGAAACTCGTCGAGGACGGCCACCACGGCGGCAAGGGCAGCGAGGCCCACGCGGCCACGGTGATCGGCGACACCGTCGGCGACCCCTTCAAGGACACCGCGGGACCCGCGATCAACCCGCTGCTCAAGGTCATGAACCTGGTCGCGCTGCTGATCGCGCCGGCCGTGATCAAGTTCAGCTACGGCGACGACAAGAACATCGGCGTACGGATCATGATCGCGGTGCTGGCGCTCGCGGTGATCGTCGGCGCGGTGTACGTCTCCAAGCGGCGCGGCATCGCCATGGGGGACGAGGACAGCGCCGACCGCTCCTCCAAGTCGGCCGATCCCGCGGTGGTTTCGTAGACCGGCCGTCGGAGTCCTGCTCAAGAAGCGGGCGGGCTGCGCGTGTTGACGCGCCGCCCGCCCGCTGTGCCGTACGTGTGCCGGGGCCGTGAGCCTTCTCTCTCCTGGTTCAAATGGCTGCAAACCACCACGGAGTGGATATTCGGCCTGGGGTTGTCGACCGCTGGGCGTGTATGTTCCGGGGCCGAGGGCCATGGAAGGGACCAAACCGGTGAACAAGAAGCTCGCGGCCGCACTGTCCGGCGGTGCGGTACTGGTACTGGCGCTGTCCGGATGCAGCAGCGACGAAGGCAACAAGGAGCTCGACGCCTGGGCCAAGAGCGTCTGTGACGCACTGCCGGCACAGGACGCCAAGGTCGACGCCGCCAACGCCGCGATCAAGCAGGCAGCCACGGACAACAACGCCCCGGCGAACGTCCAGAAGACCGACTCGCAGGCCTTCCAGGACATGTCCGACGCGTACGCGGCGCTCGCCCAGGCCGTCCAGAAGGCCGGCACACCGCCCGGGGTCGAGGGGGGCGCGAAGAAGCAGAAGGACGCCGTCGCGGCGCTCAACACGCTCTCCACCTCCTACGCCGACCTGAAGAAGTCGGTCGACGCGCTCGACACCAAGGACCAGGCCAAGTTCGCCGACGGCCTCGCGAACATCGCCACCCAGCTCGGCACCCTCAGCCAGACCGGCAACACCGCGCTGAAGAACCTGGAACAGGGCGACGTCAAGGACGCCATGGCCAAGCAGGACAGCTGCAAGAAGGTCGCGGCATCGGCATCGGCCCGGGCGACGACCGGCTGAGGTTCGCGGGACGGGCGATCCGGGCTTGCGTCGCCCGCGTCCGGGCTCGCGCCGTGATTCCGGGAGCCGGTGGCTGAACCGGGCGGGGACAAGGGCTGGGGGAGCGGGGACAATGGGGGCGTGAGTGACGCCACCCTGTCCCCCCTGCCCTCCGCCGACCGCCCCGACGTGGCCGCACGGCTGCGGGAGGCCCTGCTCGCGGCCTCCTTCACCGCCGACGGCCTGCTCGACCTGCTCGGCGCCCCCGCGTACGCCGCCCTGGCGCGCAGCGAGACCGTGCCCGCCCTCCGGGCCACCCGCGGGGACACACCACTGGAGACGCTCGTCCGTCTCCTCCTGCTCCAGCAGCCCGTGCCGCACGCACGCGTGGAGGAATTCCTGCCGGTACACGCGTGCGTGGAGAGCGGCTGGCTGGCCCGGGTCGGTGCCGACGAGGTCACCGCGACCGTGGACGTCCGCCCGTACGGCGGCCCGGACGGCGAGGACTGGTTCATCGTCTCCGACCTGGGCTGCGCGGTCGGCGGCGCCGGCGGCATCGGCAGCCGCGACGAGGGAGTCGTCCTCGGCGTCGGCGGCGCGTCGACGACCCTCGCCGGCATCACCGTCCGTACGCCCGTGTCGTCGGCCCTCGACCTCGGCACCGGCTCCGGCATCCAGGCCCTGCACGCCGCCCGGCACGCCACGCGCGTGACGGCGACCGACCTCAACCCGCGCGCCCTGCACATCACCGCGCTCACCCTGGCCCTGTCCGGCGCCCCGGCCGCCGATCTGCGCGAGGGCTCCCTGTTCGAGCCGCTCCGCCACGACGAGCGGTACGACCTCGTCGTGTCCAACCCCCCGTTCGTGATCTCGCCGGGCGCCCGGCTGACGTACCGGGACGGCGGGATGGGCGGGGACGATCTGTGCCGCTCGCTCGTTCAGGGAGCGGGGGAACGGCTGACCGAGGGCGGGTTCGCGCAGTTCCTCGCCAACTGGCAGCACGTGGAGGGGGAGGACTGGCAGGACCGGCTCAGGTCGTGGGTGCCGCGCGGCTGCGACGCCTGGATCGTCCAGCGCGAGGTCCAGGACGTCACGCAGTACGCCGAGCTGTGGCTCAGGGACGCCGGGGACCACCGGGGCGACCCGGCCGAGTACCAGGCGCGCTACGACGCCTGGCTGGACGAGTTCGAGGCACGCAAGGTGAAGGC
This sequence comes from Streptomyces sp. NPDC005811, assembly GCF_040630405.1. NCBI lineage: Bacteria > Bacillati > Actinomycetota > Actinomycetes > Kitasatosporales > Streptomycetaceae > Streptomyces > Streptomyces sp. NPDC005811. Next base: position 167,431 of record NZ_JBEXXK010000010.1, on the reverse strand, counting down.
CGTCGGCTTCGGCTGGATCACCCTGCGCAGGACCGCGGCGGAGCCCGTCATCACCGTCGAGGAGTGGCCGCACCCGGTCGAGCAGCCGCTCGGCGACACCGTCCGCGCGCACTTCGACCGGCTCGACTACCTGCGGGCGCACGACGACGCGGCCCTGCTCGCCGGGCACTTCAGGCTGGCCGGGGAGATCGTCCAGGAGCAGGTCGGCATGCCCGGTGCCGAGGACCCGGAGCACGTCGTGCTGCGCCAGCACCGCGGGATGCGCCGCGCCACGAAGGTGGACACGGTCGGCGCGGGCTTCGCGGGCGTGTGCGACGGCTCGCTGAGCGCCGGCCGCATCCTGGACGCCATCGCCCAGCTGGTCGGCGAGGACCCGGTGTCCCTGCGCGACCGCACCCCCGCGCAGATCCGCCTGCTGGTGGAACAGGGCTTCCTGGAACCGGCGCACTGACGCTGGGTGGTGGGTGGTGGGTGGTGGGTGGTGGGTGGTGGGTGCTGGGTGCCGGGTGCCGGGTGCCGGGTGCCGGGCGACCGCAGACCGGCCAGCCGTCGACCGGCCAGGCGCAGACCGGCCAGGCGCAGACCGGCCCGCCGCAGACCGGCCCGCCGTCGACCGACCGGCTGTCGGCCGTCCCGGCCTGGGATCCGTCGGACGTCGTGCACCGCTAGGCGCCGGCTGCCGGCCGCCGACCGGCTGGCGGCCGTCCTGCCGGACGTCCTGCCTTGGGGTCCGCCAGCCACCCCAGCACCGCTACCCCCCGACCGCCCCCCGACCGTCCCCCCGCCACCGCCCCCGCTCCTCACCAGCCCCGCCCCGCCCACACCCACCGCCCCAGGAGGGGAAACCGGCCAACATCCTCGGTGACGGGTGTCGGGCGGGCGGGGGTGCTCGGCAAAAAGAGTGACAAGAACATGCCCGTGCCGGTTCCGGTGTGAGGCCCGTCGCAGTCCGGGATGGTCTCCGCGAGGCCGCGGAGGGACGGTCGGGACGGCCGGCCGCGTGCCCCGGCGGCGGCCCGTCGCCCCCGTCCGGAGGTCTCTCGTTCACCTCGGGTTCGTCCGGGCGCCGCCCGCGCGTGTCAGCCTCCCCAGGGCGATGCACGCACGCGTGGGAGAAAAGGGGCGGGGCGATCATGGAGAGCGGGCCGGCGATCTTCGCGGGGATGGTGTTCGCCCTGTTCGGAGGCGCACTGCTGGTGTGGACCGCGGTCCGGGTACGGCACCGCGAGCCCGTCGCCCAGGGTGTGAGCCCGGTCGCATCGGCGACCCTCGCGACCCTCGCCGCGCTCGTCGCGCTGGCCGTCGGAACGTGGTGCTTCACCCGTCTCTGAATCCCGCTCCGGGACCGACGTCCGGGATCCTTCCGCGGCCCGCGTTTGAACCGCGTGAGCAGGGTCATGCAGGTAAGAGAGAGGACGGGTTCCGCTCCGGCGCAAAAGGACCGGTCGGCACTCCGGGCGGCAGGAATGGCGGTAGTCGGGTTACCGTTCGAGTGGCCGTTGTGGGCTTTTCCCGTTTGACACGGGGGCGGGATGTACCGTCACACTCCGCAGCGTCACCATGACCCGACCCCGGGAGCAAGGCCTGGGGAGGCCCCACACCCGTCGACCGGAGAGAAGAGCGAAGTTGTCCCCGACCAGCGAGACCGCGAAGGGCGGCCGCCGACTCGTCATCGTCGAGTCGCCTGCCAAGGCGAAGACGATCAAGGGTTACCTCGGCCCCGGTTATATCGTCGAGGCCAGCGTCGGGCACATCCGCGACCTTCCGAACGGCGCCGCGGAGGTGCCGGAGTCGTACACCGGTGAGGTCCGCCGCCTCGGCGTCGACGTCGAGCACGACTTCCAGCCCATCTATGTGGTGAACGCCGACAAGCGGGCCCAGGTCAAGAAGCTCAAGGACCTGCTCAAGGAGTCCGACGAGCTCTTCCTCGCCACCGATGAGGACCGGGAGGGCGAGGCGATCGCCTGGCACCTCCAGGAGGTCCTCAAGCCGAAGATCCCCGTCAAGCGGATGGTCTTCCACGAGATCACCAAGGACGCGATCCGGGCTGCCGTCGCCAACCCGCGCCAGCTCAACCAGAAGCTCGTCGACGCCCAGGAGACCCGCCGCATCCTCGACCGCCTCTACGGCTACGAGGTCTCGCCGGTCCTGTGGAAGAAGGTCATGCCGCGTCTGTCGGCCGGCCGGGTCCAGTCCGTCGCGACCCGGCTCGTCGTGCAGCGGGAACGCGAGCGCATCGCGTTCCGCTCCGCCGAGTACTGGGACCTGACGGGTACCTTCGGCACCGGCCGCGCGGGAGACCCGTCCGACCCGTCGTCGCTGGTCGCCCGGCTGCAGACCGTCGACGGCCGGCGGGTCGCGCAGGGCCGTGACTTCGACTCCCTCGGCCGGATCAAGAGCGAGAACACCCTCCACCTCGACGAGGCGAACGCCCGCGCGCTCGCCGCCGCCCTGGAGAACACCCGGTTCTCCGTCCGGTCCGTCGAGTCCAAGCCGTACCGCCGCTCGCCGTACGCCCCGTTCCGTACGACGACGCTCCAGCAGGAGGCCAGCCGCAAGCTCGGCTTCGGCGCCAAGGCCACCATGCAGGTCGCGCAGAAGCTGTACGAGAACGGCTACATCACGTACATGCGTACGGACTCCACGACGCTGAGCGACACCGCCGTGGCCGCCGCCCGTGCCCAGGTCACGCAGCTGTACGGGGCCGAATACCTGCCGGCCCAGCCGCGCACGTACGCCGGCAAGGTCAAGAACGCCCAGGAGGCGCACGAGGCGATCCGCCCCTCGGGTGATCGTTTCCGCACGCCCGCCGAGACCGGTCTGACCGGCGACCAGTTCAAGCTCTACGAGCTGATCTGGAAGCGGACCGTCGCCTCCCAGATGAAGGACGCGACCGGCAACAGCGTCACCGTGCGGATCGGCGGCACCGCCGCCGACGGCCGTGACGTCGAGTTCAGCGCCTCCGGCAAGACGATCACCTTCCACGGCTTCCTGAAGGCCTACGTCGAGGGCGCCGACGACCCGAACGCCGAGCTGGACGACCGCGAGCGCCGCCTGCCGCAGGTGAACGAGGGCGACCCGCTCAGCGCCGAGGAGATCACGGTCGACGGGCACGCCACCAAGCCCCCGGCCCGCTACACCGAGGCCAGCCTGGTCAAGGAGCTCGAAGAGCGCGAGATCGGCCGCCCGTCGACGTACGCCTCGATCATCGGCACGATCCTCGACCGCGGCTATGTGTTCAAGAAGGGCACGGCGCTCGTGCCGTCCTTCCTGTCCTTCGCCGTGGTCAACCTCCTGGAGAAGCACTTCGGGCGGCTCGTCGACTACGACTTCACCGCCAGGATGGAGGACGACCTCGACCGCATCGCGCGGGGCGAGGCCCAGTCCGTGCCGTGGCTGAAGCGCTTCTACTTCGGCGAGGGCACGGCCGACGGCGGCGCCGCCGACGCCGGCAACGGCGACGGGGACCACCTCGGCGGCCTCAAGGAGCTCGTCACCGACCTGGGCGCCATCGACGCGCGCGAGGTGTCGTCGTTCCCCGTGGGCAACGGCATCGTGCTGCGGGTCGGCCGCTTCGGGCCGTACATCGAGCGCGGCGAGAAGGACAGCGAGGGCCACCAGCGCGCCGACATCCCCGAGGACCTCGCGCCCGACGAGCTCTCCGTCGAGCTGGCCGAGGAACTGCTCGCCAAGCCGAGCGGCGACTTCGAGCTGGGTACCGACCCGGCCACCGGCCACGAGATCGTCGCCAAGGCCGGCCGCTACGGCCCGTACGTCACCGAGGTGCTCCCCGAGGGCACCCCGAAGACCGGCAAGAACGCCGTCAAGCCGCGGACGGCCTCGCTGTTCAAGACGATGTCCCTGGACACGGTCACCCTCGAGGACGCCCTCAAGCTGATGTCCCTGCCCCGGGTCGTCGGCGCGGACGCCGAGGGCCAGGAGATCACCGCGCAGAACGGCCGCTACGGGCCGTACCTGAAGAAGGGCACGGACTCGCGGTCGCTCCAGACCGAGGACCAGCTCTTCACGATCACCCTCGACGAGGCGCTGGCGATCTACGCCCAGCCCAAGCAGCGCGGCCGGGCCGCCGCCAAGCCGCCGCTGAAGGAGCTCGGCGAGGACCCGGTCAGCAAGAAGCCCGTCGTCATCAAGGACGGCCGCTTCGGGGCGTACGTCACCGACGGGGAGACCAACGCGACCCTGCGCTCCGGCGACAGCGTCGAGGAGATCACCCCCGAGCGCGGCTTCGAGCTGCTCGCCGAGAAGCGGGCGAAGGCGCCCGCCAAGAAGACGGCGAAGAAGGCGCCCGCGAAGAAGACCACGGCCGCGGCCAAGAAGGCGGCCCCGGCGAAGAAGACGGCCGCCAAGAAGACCGCGGCGAAGAAGACCACGACGGCCACGGCCGCGAAGAAGACGACGGCCTCGCGGACGACGTCGGAGGACTGAACCGCCGAACCGGCGAACCGGCGAACCGCCGAACCGCCGAACCGGCGACCGGCTGACGGACCGCCGACCGGCTGACGGTCCGTCGGCCGGAGCCGGTCGGCCGGAACCGGTCCGGTGGGTCCGGCAGTCGGGTTCGGGCCACGGTTTCCCCACAGCGGCTTCACGAAGTGAACGCCCCGGCATCACTTTGGTGTCGGGGCGGTCGTACACCAGGCCGGACGCGCCTGGCTGTCAGTCGCTGCCGATAGGCTGAAAGCATGACGCGAGCCGAGCAGCCAACGGCCCTCCCCCCGGCACCGGACGACGCCCTGGTGGCGGATTCCCGCGAGCGCGCCGTGCGCGCCCTGTTGCGCGAGCCCCAGCTGAAGCGGCTGTGGAGCGCGCAGTTGGTGGGTGGTGTCGCCGACGCGCTCGCCCTCCTGGTGTTCGTCCTCCTCGTCCTTCAGGCGGCCATCGCCGAGGGCTCGTTCGGAGGCGGCTACCGGGGCGTGGCGTTCGCGGTGGCGACCGTGTTCGCGGTGCGCATTCTGGCCACCCTGCTCTTCGGCGCCGTCCTGCTGGGCCCGCTGACCTCGCTCACCTCGCCCGAGGGCCCGCTCGACCGCCGCTGGACCATGGTCGGCGCGGACGGGCTGCGCGTCGTACTGCTGCTGATCGCGCCGCTGTGGATCGACTGGACGCCGGACGACGCGCTGGCCTTCCTGCTGGTCACCGCGTTCGTCACCGGTGTCGCCGAGCGTTTCTGGACGGTCGCCAGGGAGAGCGCGGCCCCGGCCCTGCTGCCCGCCCCGCCGCTCGAGGGCGCGACGGTACGGCCGCTGCCGGACCACCTGGACGCCCTGCGCCGGCTGTCGCTGCGCACGGGCTTCCTGGCGATCCCGCTGGCCGCCGCCGCCCTGGTCGTCGCCGCATTGTTCAACAATCTTCTGGGCGTCGGGATCGAGTGGTTCGCCCAGCACCAGGCGGCCCTCGCCTCCTATGTCGCCGGGGGGCTCTTCGCCGGGTCCCTGTCGGTCGTGGTCTTCCTGGAACTGCCCTCGGTGCGCACCCCCCGCGCGCGGTCCCCGCTGGAGGGGCTGCGCCGGCCGAAGACGGCGGCGGGCGTCGACAAGGGCCGCACGGGCGTGATCCCGCTGCTGGTCCTCGCCTGCGCCGCCGTCGCCGGAGCCGTCGCCGCCGCCGCGGCCGTCGCCGTGCTGCACGCCAAGGACCTGGGCGGCGGCCCCGTGCTCTACGGACTGCTGGTGCTCGCCCTGACCGGCGGAGTCGCCCTCGGTATCCGTACGGCGCCCAAGGTGCTGGTGGCGCTGTCGCGGCGCCGGCTGCTCGCGCTGGCGATCGCCGTCACCGGCGTGGCCCTGCTGGCCGCCGGGCTCGTCCCCGACGTCACCAGCGTGCTGCTGATCACCGGGCTGGCCGGGGTCTCCGCGGGCATCGCGGCGAACACCGGGCACGCGCTGCTGGACCAGGAGACCGAGGACAGCCGCCGTGCCCGCACGACGGAGCACCTGCAGGCGGTGGTGCGGGTCTGCGTGGCCCTCGCCGCCGTGGCCGCCCCGCTGCTCGCGGCGCTGATCGGACCGCACCGGCTGGAGAACGGCAGGTTCGTGTTCGCGCACGGCGGCGCCGCGTTCACCCTGATGCTGGTCGGCGCCCTGCTGCTGCCCGTCGCGGTACTGGTGCTCGCCAAGGTCGACGACCGCTCCGGCGTCCCGCTCCGCCTCGACCTGCGGGACGCGCTGCTCGGCGGCGACGACCCGGCCGAGGCCCCCGCAGCGAACGGCTTCTTCATCGCCCTGGAGGGCGGCGACGGCGCCGGCAAGTCCACCCAGGCCGAGGCGCTCGCCGACTGGATCAGGTCCAAGGGCCACGAGGTCGTCCTCACCCGCGAACCGGGCGCCACGCCCGTGGGCAAGCGGCTGCGCTCGATCCTGCTCGACGTGTCCAGCGCCGGTCTGTCGCACCGCGCGGAGGCCCTGCTGTACGCGGCGGACCGCGCGGAGCACGTCGACACCGTCGTGCGGCCCGCCCTGGAGCGCGGCGCCGTGGTCATCAGCGACCGGTACATCGACTCGTCCGTCGCCTACCAGGGCGCCGGCCGCGATCTGTCCCCGACCGAGATCGCCCGTATCTCGCGCTGGGCGACCGACGGCCTGGTGCCGCATCTGACGGTGCTGCTGGACGTCTCCCCGGAGGCCGCCCGCGAGCGCTTCACGGAGGCACCGGACCGGCTGGAGTCGGAGCCCGCCGAGTTCCACGCGCGCGTGCGCTCCGGCTTCCTCACCCTGGCCGCCGCCGACCCCGGCCGCTATCTGGTGGTCGACGCGGGCCAGGAGCCCGAGGCTGTCACCACCGTCGTACGCCACCGGCTCGACCGGATGCTGCCGCTGTCCGAGGCCGAGATCAAGGCCCAGGAGGAGGCGCGGAAGAAGGCCGAGGAGGAGGCCCGCCGCAAGGCCGAGGAAGAGGCCGCCCGCAAGGCCGAGGAGGAGCGCCTGGAGCGGGTGCGCCAGGAGCAGCTCGCCAAGCTGCGCGCCGAGGAGGAGGAGCGCAAGCGGCGCGAGCTGGAGGAGGCGCAGCGCCGTGAGGCCGAGCGCCAGGCCGAGGAGGCCCGGCTGCGCGCCGAGGAGGCACGCAGGCGTGCGGAGGAGGAGCGGCAGCGGCTCCTCGCCGAGGAGAAGGCCCGTGCCGAGGCCGAGGCCCGCCGCAAGGTGGAGGAGGAGCGGCGCCGGGCCGAGGAGGAGCGGCAGCGCAAGCTGGCCGAGGAGGAGGCGCAGCGACGCGCCGAGGCCGAGGCGGTCCGCCAGGAGGAGCAGCGCAAGGCCGAGGCGGCGCGGCTGGAGAAGCAGCGCAAGGCGGAGGAGGCGCTGCTGCGGGCCGAGGAGGCGCGGCGCGCCGCGGAGCAGGCCGCGGCGGCCGCCCAGGTCGGCCCCCGGTCCAAGCCGCCGACCGCCCCGCCGACCGCCCCGCCGGCCGCTCCGGAGGCGGTGACCGTGCCCACGCCGGTGGTCACGCCGAACGCCTCGGGCGGGCCGGTGGAGGAGGCGGTCCCGCCCCAGGTGCCGATGGGCAAGAAGGCGGACATGAGCAAGCGGCCGGACATGAGCAAGCGGCCGGTCGCGGACAAGAGGCAGATGGAGGACACCACTCCGCTGCCCCGGATCCGCATGGACAAGGCCCCGGAGCCCTCGCGGCCGGCCGGGAACGCCTCCGACGCCGAGGTGACGGCCGAGCTGCCCCAGCCGCCGGCCCCGCCGGTGGGCGCGGCCGACGAGACGGCCGTACTGCCTCCCGTACGACAGGACGCCCCCGGGGCCGCCGACGAGACCGCGGTGCTGCCGCCGGTGCGCGACGACCGGGGCGCGGTGGACGAGACGGCCGTACTGCCTCCGGTACGGCAGGACGCGCTCGCGGACCGCATGCCGTCCGGGTTCTTCCGCGACGAGCGGGAGGGCGCCGGGCCCGACGGCTCCGAGGGCCGGACGCGCGAGCTGCCCCAGGTCGACGAGGCGGGCGCGCCCCGGCAGCGGCCCCGGCCGGACTGGGCCGAGGAGACCCCGCTGGACGATCTGCCGTCCCTCGCGGACGAGCTGCTCGGTCCGCGCCGCGACGACGACGGGTTCGACGAGGACCAGGGCGGCGGCCGGGGGCGCGGCCGGCGCCGCTGAGCAGGGCGGGTGCCTTGAGCGTCACGGGGGTCACCTGGCCGTTCCGGCCGGTGGCCCCCGTTGTCGGTGGGGGCCCGCACAATGGAGACCGGCAGTGGACGTGACGGAAGGGCGGCGTGACCCATGAGCGTGTGGGACGACCTCGTCGGGCAGGAGAAGGTGAGCGAGCAGCTGACCGCTGCCGCCCGGGACGCCGACGCGCTCGTCACCGCGGCCGTCACCCAGGCCCCGCCGCCCGGGGCCTCGAAGATGACCCATGCCTGGCTGTTCACGGGCCCGCCGGGGTCCGGCCGGACCCAGGTGGCGCGGGCGTTCGCCGCGGCGCTGCAGTGTGTGAGCCCCGACCGCGCGCTCGGCGGCGCCCCCGGCTGCGGCTTCTGCGACGGCTGCCATACGGCGCTGATCGGCACCCACGCCGATGTCACCACCGTCGCCGCCGTCGGCACCCAGATCCTCGCCGAGGACATGCGGGACACGGTCCGCAAGTCGTACACCTCACCGGCCACCGGCCGCTGGCAGGTCATCCTCGTCGAGGACGCCGAGCGGCTCAACGAGAAGTCCGCGAACGCCGTCCTCAAGGCGGTCGAGGAGCCCGCTCCCCGGACGGTGTGGCTGCTGTGCGCGCCCTCGCTGGAGGACGTGCTGCCCACCATCCGCTCCCGCTGCCGCCACTTGAACCTGCGGACGCCGGCCGTCGAGGCGGTCGCCGACATGCTCGTCCGGCGCGAGGGCATCGAGCCCGCGGTGGCCGCCGCGGCCGCCCGCGCCACCCAGGGGCATGTGGACCGGGCCCGCCGCCTGGCCACCGACCCGGCCGCCCGGGAGCGCCGGGCGTCGGTGCTGAAGCTGCCGCTGCGGATCGAGGACGTCGGGGGCTGTCTGAAGGCCGCCCAGGAACTGGTGGACGCGGCGGCGGAGGACGCCAAGGTGCTCGCCGAGGAGAGGGACGGCAAGGAGACCGAGGAACTGAAGGCGGCGCTGGGCGCGGCCCAGGGCGGCCGGATGCCGCGCGGTACGGCGGGGGTGATGAAGGACCTGGAGGACATGCAGAAGCGCCGGCGCACCCGCACCCAGCGCGACAGCCTCGACCTCGCGCTGACCGACCTCACCGCCTTCTACCGGGACGTCCTCGCGCTCCAGCTCGGCTCCCGGGTCGCGATCGCCAACGCGGACGCCGAGGACACCCTGGAGCGGCTCGCCCGCGGGACCTCCCCCGAGTCCACCCTGCGCCGGATCGAGGCCATCGGCGCGTGCCGGGAGGCCCTCGACCGCAATGTGGCGCCGCTGCTGGCGGTGGAGGCGATGACGATGGCACTGAGAGCGGGCTGACCGCGGCGAGCTGCCGCGGGGCCGGGACCGGGCCGGACAGGGGTGAACATCGGCCGCGGGTTGACGGGGTCGCTCGTCCGTGGCGGTTCACGCACGGAGAGCACTCGCCCCGTAGCGCAGAGTTAGGCTCGCTGGATGCACCTCAGGAGCTGTCCCCGCAGGCCCCGTACCGGCATCGCCCTCCGCGCCCTCTCCGTCGCCCTCCCCCTCGCCGCACTGCTCGCCGTCTCCGCCTGTTCCTCCGGTGGCTCGACGACCACCGCCGGCTCCGCGGCGCGGGCGGAACTGGCGGCGCTGCCGAAGGCGACACCGTCGGCGCTGACGCCGTACTACGGGCAGAAGTTGTCCTGGCGGTCCTGCGGCGCCCCCGGCTTCCAGTGCGCCACGATGAAGGTGCCGCTGGACTACGCCCACCCGGGAGCGGGGGGAGCGGGGGACATCCGGCTCGCCGTGTCCCGTGTCAAGGCGACGGACCCCGGCAAGCGGCTCGGATCACTCCTGGTGAACCCGGGCGGACCGGGCGGCTCGGCGGTCGGCTACCTCCAGTCGTACGCCGGTGTCGGCTACCCGGCCCCGGTCCGCGCCCGGTACGACCTGGTCGCCGTCGACCCCCGGGGCGTGGCCCGCAGCGAGCCCGTGGAGTGCCTCGACGGGCGCCGGATGGACGCGTACGCGCAGACCGACACGACCCCCGACGACCGGCGCGAGACGGACGGGCTGGTCGACGCGTACCGGGGGTTCGCCGAGGCCTGCGGCGCCCACGCGGCCCGGCTGCTCCGCCATGTCTCCACCGTCGAGGCGGCCCGAGACATGGACATCCTGCGGGCGGTGCTGGGGGACCGGCGGCTGACGTACGTGGGGGCGTCGTACGGGACGTTCCTCGGGGCGACGTACGCGGGGCTGTTCCCGGACCGGGTGGGGCGGCTGGTCCTGGACGGCGCGCTGGACCCGTCGCTGTCCGCCCGCGAGCTGAACCTGGAGCAGACGGCGGGCTTCGAGACGGCGTTCCGGTCCTTCGCGAAGGACTGCGCCCGCCGTCCGGACTGTCCCCTCGGCCGCAAGGAGAGCGCGATCGGGCCGCGCCTGAAGGCGTTCTTCGGCGCGCTGGACCGGCGTCCCCTCCCCACCGGCGACCCCGACGGCCGCCGGCTCGGCGAGGCGCTCGCCACGACCGGGGTGATCGCGGCGATGTACGACGAGAGCAGCTGGGAGCAGCTGCGCGCCGCGCTGGACGCGGCGATCGAGGACCGGGACGGCGCCGGACTGCTCGCCCTGTCCGACAGCTACTACCAGCGCGACCCCGACGGCCGGTACGCGAACCTGATGTCCGCCAACGCGGCCGTGAACTGCCTCGACCTGCCGGCCGCCTTCGCCACGCCCGAGCAGGTGGAGCAGGCCCTGCCGTCCTTCGAGAAGGCCTCCCCGGTCTTCGGTGAGGGCCTCGCCTGGGCCTCCCTGAACTGCGCGTACTGGCCGGTGGGGCCCACGGGCCGGCCGCACCGCATCACGGCGGAGGGCGCCGCCCCGATCGTCGTCGTCGGCACCACCCGCGACCCCGCCACCCCCTACCGGTGGGCCGAGTCCCTGGCCCGCCAGCTCTCCTCCGCCCGCCTCCTCACCTACGTCGGCGACGGCCACACCGCCTACGGCCGCGGCAGCACCTGCATCGACTCCACGATCGACGCCTACCTCCTCGACGGAACGCCCCCGGCCCGGGGAAAGCGCTGCTCATAGCCCCGTCCCCGCCCCCTCCGGGGGTGGTACGGAGCACCCTCGGAAACTGTGTAGACTTACCGACGTTGCCGATCGCACCATAGTGCGGACGGCGCGCCGCCTTAGCTCAGATGGCCAGAGCAACGCACTCGTAATGCGTAGGTCTCGGGTTCGAATCCCGAAGGCGGCTCCATGGTGAACCCCAGGTCAGGCCTCTGACCTGGGGTTTCTTGTTTCGGGTGACCTTGGAATCTCGGTAAATCGGGTGCTGGCTGTCTATGCATCGTAATGCGTAGGTCTGAGGTTGACAGCCAGTGGCGATTTCGCTCTGCGTGGCTGTGAGCTGGCTCTTTTCTCCTTGCCGTCGATCCGCCTCGGTCTGTCCGGATCGGAGTGGTGGCCATTTGGTGGCCAAGCGTGCAGACCGGCTCCCGGTCAAGTCGCGTAATTGGACGGCGCAGAGGAACGACTGTTGTCGTATATCGACAGTCGCGCGTTCGGCCTGCTTCTGGTTGGGCGGTTACTGGTACCGGCAGGCGGGCGTGCTGTCGATCAAGGGGTTGGACTGCGGTCTGGCGGTGCTGATGAGCTATTGCTGGAGCAGGCCGGCTTCTGGCCCCAGCACCTTCTTGGCCTCTGCTGATCCGTCTCCGGTGAGGCTCGGCCCGCCGCGCGCAACGAGTGCACCCAGGTCCCGGCGAGCATTGAGCAACCCGCAACCCGCAACCCGCAACCCGCAACCCGCAACCCGCAACCCGCAACCCGCAACCCGCAACCCGCAAACCTCGGTCCGCGGCGCTCAAGCCGACCTGGAATCGGTTGAGATGGGTGGGACGAACTGCTTTATCTTCCCGGGGTCAGTCGAGTTGTGTCAGTGTCGCGCTGCCGCCTGGTGCCGCCGCGTCCGCCGGGGGCAGTGCCACGGGGTAGAGGCGTACGTCGCTGAGGGTGGCGTTGGCGTATTCGCCGTAGGTGCCTGCGGAAAGGCGGCGGCCGAGTTGGACGGGGCCGTTCGCGTTCCAGGGGGTGGTGAAGGGTTTGGTGGCGGTGAGGTCGCCGTCGACGTAGAGGAGGAGACGGTCGGAGTCGGCGTCGTACACGCCGACCAGGTGGGTCCAGCGGCCCGCGACCGCTTTCGGACCGTACGCCGCTGTCCAGGTGTCGGTCGTGGTGTCCCCGGCGCGGCGTCCGAAGGCCCAGACTCCGGCGCCTGAGGAGTAGTAGAGCTGGAAGCCGGTAGTGGCGTTCGCGGACGCGTCGTCGGACTGGGAGACGAAGGTGGAATTGACCGTGTCGAGGGAGTTGAGTCTCACCCAGGCCGAGACGGTGAAGCCCTTGGAGGTGTCCACGCCAGGGGCCGTGGTGTCGGCGTAGCCAGTGGTGCCGGTCAGCTTCAGGGCTGTGCCGCGGGTGGTGTCGGTCGTCCAGGCGGCCGCGCCGTGCAGTGTGGCCGACAGGGCGCCGGTGGGGTCGGCGGCGGTGGTGCCGTTGCCCTCGGTGAGGGACCAGCGGTGGGCGGCCGTGTCGGTGACTGTGCCGAGGGAGACAGGGGCGGCGAACTCCGCAGTGGTGCCCGTTGGCGTGGCGCCCGGGTATTCGGTGAGCTGGCCGGCCGAGTCGGCGGCGTACAGGTCGGGCTTGCCGTCCGGGCCTCCGGTGGCGCTGTTGACGTCTCCGGGGGAGGCCACCGTGGGGTACTGCTTGAGGGGGAGGACGACGTCCAGGCTGGTGGCGGGGTGAGTGTTCCAGCCCGCCGTCGTGCCGCCCGTCCAGTTCTGCGCGGCCGTGCTGTTGCAGGTGTGCAGCTCGACCTGGGTGCCGTTGACGGCGCTCTGCTGGGGGTCGTCCAGGCATTTGCCGGACTGCGGGTTGACCAGGCTGCCGGATGTCCCGGTGGTCCACTTCTGGGAGCCACTGCCGTTGCACTTATACAGCTGGAGGAGGGTGCCGTCGACCGTGTCGCCGTCGGTGGCGTCGAGGCACTTGCCCAGCACGCGCAGGGAGTCGTCGTCGTGCAGGACCCACTGCTGTGCAGCTGTCCCGTTGCAGGTGTGGATCTGAATCTTGGTGTGGTCGGTGGTGTGGCCGCCAGCGGTCTCCAGGCAGAGCGTGCCGCCGGAGGAGGTCTTCACGGCCGAGACGAACGGCGTGCGGACGGGGGCGTGCAGCAGCTTGGGCAGCAGGGTGGAGCCGTCGACGTCGATCGGAAAGGTGTAGACGCCGCCCGTGGTGTTGTCACGGGCCCAGAGTGTGGGGGTTCCGCCGGTGAGTTTGCCGTTGCCCTCGGCGTCGGCCGTAAAGGTGCCGCCGACCCGGCCGGGGGCGATCAGGGTCAGGCCCGACCAGTCGCCGTCACCGAGGAGGAGGGGGTGGCCGAGGTGGTTGATGCCGTACGTCTGGTAGAGCCAGAGCTTGTTGTGTTCGACGGTGAGGACCGCGGGGTGGTCGGGGTTGCCGTACACGTCGCCGTCGACGGTCAGTTGTGAGATGTCCCAGGGGGTCGACGGGTCGTAGCCCGCCGCGGCGCAGCGGCTGGCGGGGACGACGTCGGTGCTCTCGCAAGGGTCCTTGGTGACGATGTCGTAGCGGCGGCCGACGAAGCCGGGGAAGGTCGAGTACGGCGTGCGCGGGAAGGAGCCGTCGTCCTTGGGGTCGAGGTCGTTCTTCACGACGTACAGCTGCTGGGTCTTTTTGTTGTACGCGAGCAGGTCGTCGTGGGTGTCGCCGTGCAGGTTGCCGCGGTGGGCGGTCAGGTAGTCCCGCCAGTCCCCGGTGGGCGCGCCCTTCGCGGTGGAGACGATCACTGGTCTGGTGACGGCGGGCGGGGTGCCGGTGACGGGGCCGTCCTGGGCAGGGGCGGGTGCCTGGGCGGGGTCGCCGTTGCCGGGGATCAGTTCGAGGTCGCCGGTGCTGGTGGTGGCGAGCAGGTCGGGGCTGCCGTCGCCGGTGACGTCCCCGGGGGCGATCTTCGTCTTCGGGTCCCAGGGTGCGGTGAAGGTGTAGCCGACAGGGTTCTGGGAGAGGTTCCCGGCCCGGTCGACGGCGACGACGTACAGGGTGTGCACGCCCCAGTTCGTGACCGGGACGGTGACCGTACCGGTGGAGGTGGTGCCGCTGGTGGCGGTCACCTTGGCGGTGTGGCCGGTGGTGGCGGTGGGCTGGCCGTCGAGCTGCCACAGGAAGTGGTCGACGCCGCTGGCCTTGCAGCCGGCGGGGTCGCAGGTGTCGGCCGGGGTGTTGTCGGCGGCTGAGACGGTGAAGTCGGTGGTGACGCCGCTGCCCGCGGGGGTGTCGCCGGCGCCACTGCCCACCGGGGGGAAGTGCGGGTTGTCGGCGATCGCGGGTGTCTGCGGCGGGGTGAAGTCGGTGTCGAACCAGCAGTGGTCGCTGATCGCCGACTTCAGTTTGATGGCGGAGTTGTCCTGGGCGTAGACGTCCCAGCCGTACTCGTGGCCGTCCTTGAGGATGAAGCCGATCGGCGCGTCTGCGTCCTGGCCCGAGGCGACCATGCCGCTGTCCGGGGTGCCCTTGTCCACGGCGTTGCCGTCGGCGTCGAGGTCGGTGCGGTCCCAGACGTGGTAGTGCGCCTCGGCGTGCTCGCCGGAGATGTGCGTGGTGATCGTGGAGTGCAGCTGGATGTTGCTGCCCGCGTCGCTGTAGGTGGTCGCGCCGATCCAGCCGATCGCGTCGGCGCCGATGACGCAGTCGCCGTCCGCGCCGAGTGGTCTGGGTGTCGTGCGGAGCTTGGCGGGGACGTCGGGCGCGATGTCGAAGTTCGTGATCAGGGAGAGGGTCTGCGACATGCGCAGGTAGTCGTCGTTGGAGGTGGTCTTCGACTCGTTGCCGAAGAGGCCGATGGTCCAGGTGGACTTGTTGCCGTCGGCGATCTTCTGGATCTGGTCGTCGACGCGGAAGCTCGCGGTGCTGTTGGAGCAGTTGTCGTTGTGCCCGCTGGGGACGGTGGTCTTCACCGCCGGGTAGCCGTTGTCGTCGAGAGTGCCCGGCTGGTGCTGCCAGTCGGTGTTCTCGTTGATCCCGCCGGTGGTGTGCAGGGTGATCGGCTGGTCGTGCGAGCAGTCGAGGCTGGCCGCGTAGGTGGTGCTGGCCTTCACCTCGGCCTTGATGACTGTCATCGACGGGTCGAGACCGCTGGTGTTGAGCGCGTAGTACGACCGCTCGAGGCCGACTCCGCAGGCCCCGCCCCAGCGCTGGTAGCCGACGCCCTCGCCGTTGGCCTGGGGCTTGTTGTACTGCGGGGCGTCGGAGCAGGCCGAACTGGAGTACACCTCGTCGTAGGCACCGGACTTGCTGGTGACCGGGTTCTCGAAGGGGTCGATGTAGACGGGGTAGCGCGTGTCGGGGTCGTCGAGGACGGAGGTGTCCGGGGTGAGGGTGAGGGCGTCGCCTGTGGTGGTCATCGGCACGTCCCCCACCTGGGCACCGGGACCTGGGCCGGCGGGAGAGGAGGGGACGTCGGAGGAGGCTGCCACCGGGGTGTCGGCTCCGGCCCGCACGAAGGACGCGGGCCGGGCCGCTGCCACCCTGTCGGACGCGGAATTGGGGGCCGCCGTCCCGTTCGATGCCGGACCGCCGACTGCCCTGGCCTCCGATATGGCCGACGTACCGGAGTCCCACATCAGCGGTGGTGGACTGGTGTACGACACCGTGCCGTCCGAGGTGGTGGCGGTCATGCCGCCCGCAGGTGTCGCCGCCAGCTCGAGGCCGTCGGTGTCCGCGGCCACCGTGAGCCTGCGCACACGCGGATCGGCGGCGGCCTTGGCGTCATGGACGATCAGGACGTCGCTGAAACCGCCCTGGTCCGTCACCGAGACCGACAGGTCGACGCCGGGCAGGACGGACGGATACAGCGCGGTATCGCCGCTGACCTGCGGGGTGGGCAGGGCGAACGGCATGGTCAGACTCATGCTGTGCCCGGCCGGGTCGGTGAGGGTGGCCAGCGGCCCGCTGCCGCCGCCGGAGAGGCGTACCCCGCTGGGCGTCGCCTTGGGGGAGTAGGTGCCGTCGGCGTCTGCGAGGAGGGTGGCGTCCACGGGCACCCACGCCCCTTCCCGCCACACCCGCACCGGAAGGACGGCCGTGGTCGTGGTGAAGCTGCCGTCCGGCTGCGCCGTCACGGTGTCGGTCTCGCTGGTGAGCGCGTCGACTGGTACGGCGGTGCCGTCGGCGACGGCCTCCGCCTGTGCCGCGAGCAACGGGTCGGACGTGCCGGTCGGATCGTCCGAGGTGACCGCGCCGGCCGGGACGTTCAGTGCGCCGAGCAGCACGCCGGTCACTGGAAGAAGCGCCAGTCTGCGGACGGATGACGACAGCACGGAACAACTCCTTCGCACGACGGACAGGGCAGACACGAGATCTGCGACCATCCGCGCCCCGGAACGAGCCGTCGCGGACGGTGGTCAGAACGTCGGCGGCAGGCGTGCGGCGGTGATGTTCGCTCCCCCCGCACAGAACGTACACAGCAAAAGCCAAAAGCGGTCACAAAGTTGTCATGGCATTGGCAAAAAGTCTTGAGACTTGGTCAACCCGGTTCCTAGCCTCCCGTCCTGGATCACGCAGACCACGTGACCGCTCAGAAGACGGATCATCAGATTTGTTCCATACGGGGGGACTTCACACGGTGGGTGTGCGAAGAACGCTGACGTTCGTCTCTGCTCTGCTCACCGCCATGGTGCTACTGGTGACGGTGGCGGTGGCCCAGAACGGCATCGGGCCGTTCGTCTTCCACGGCGATTTCTGGAAGCCGAAACCGCTGCCGAAGACCCCCGCCGTCGGCGACCACGCGCTGGCCCGGACGAAGACCGTCCATCCCAAGGGATACCGTCCGCTCACGCGTTACACGGCCACCAGAGCCTCTTGGCCGAAGCCGGGTTCGCACACGCTCACGCTCAAGCGCAAGCCCACCAAGGCCGGTTCGCTTCCGGTGTGGGTGGCGTCGGCGGGCAAGCGGAGCGCCCCTCGGGTCGGCGTCCGGCTCGCCTCCCGCGCCCAGGCCCTGAAGGCCGGCGCGGACTCCGGGCTCCTGGTCGGACTGGGGCGTACCCCGTCACATACCGGCAAGGTCAGCGTCGTCATCGACTACTCCGCCGTCGCCGAGGCCTATGGCGGTGGCTACGGCTCCCGGCTCACCCTCACCCGGCTCCCCGCCTGCGCCCTGACGACCCCCCAGCGTGCCGAGTGCCGTACCGGCACCCCACTGAAGACCGTCAACCGGGCCACCGCGAACCAGCTCACCGCCACCACCACAACGGACTCGGCAATCGCCGTCACCTCGGGCAGCCGGGGTTCGCAGGGCGACTACTCGGCGACTTCCCTGACCCCCGAGGGGAGTTGGCAGGCCACCGGCACCGGCGCCTACACGTACGCGTACCCCGTTCAGGTGCCGCCGGGGCTCGGGGACACCGGGCCGTCGGTGGCGCTGTCGTACGACTCCCAGTCCGTGGACGGAGAGACCTCGGCACGTAACTCGCAGGCTTCGTGGATCGGCGACGGCTGGAGCTACCAGCCGGGCTTCGTGGAGCGGACGTACCGCTCCTGCGGGTCGCTGCTCGACTCCGACGGAGACAAGATCCTCAAGGGTTCGGGCGACCAGTGCTGGGGCGGCGCGGGCGCCACCGTCTCCTTCGGCTCGCACTCCGGGGTCCTCGTCCCGACAGCCACCTCCGGAGTGCCGGGCGAAATAAGGGAGTTCCGGCTCCAGGGCGATGACGGCACGGTCGTGCAGGAGCTGTCCGGCGCCGCCAACGGCCTGTACGACGGCACCTACTTCCGCGTCCTGACCACCGACGGCACCGCCGCCTACTTCGGCGCCGACCACTCACCCACCGGCCCCGGCACCAAGGGCCTGGCCTCCGCCGACGCCGGCGACGACTCCACACACGCGGCCTGGGGCGTGCCCGTGCTGCACCCGCGCTCGTCCGACCCCTGCCACAGCGACTCGGACGGCAAGAAGTCCCGCTGCGACAAGCCCGAGGGCTGGCGCTGGAACCTGGACTTCGTCGTCTCACCCACCGGCTTCGTGCAGCGCTACGACTACGCGACCGAGACCGGCTGGTACGACCTCGGCGGCGGCCAGGCGGCGGCGACCGACGACAAGGACGACACCGGAACCCTCACCTCGTACACCCGGGGCGGCACGCTCGCCACCATCTCCTACGGTTACACCCTCGACGACGAACAGGCGGGTCGCACCCCGTCCGCGCAGGTGGCCTTCGCCTCCAAGGAGCGCTGCCAGACCACGTCGGCCTTCACCGACTGCTCAGCCGGGAACCTGGACGACGACACGGCCCCGCACTGGCCGGACGTCCCCTACGACCTGCACTGCGACTCCACGGACAAGACCAAGCTGCCCGACGACGCCACCAAGGTGCCGACCGACGTGTGCGTCGTGTCGTCGCCAACCTTCTGGTCCACCACCCGGCTGGACACCATCACCACAAAGGTGCACGTCAAGGACGCCGACACCGACAAGCTGGCCCCGGTCGACTCCTACGCCCTCGGCCAGGTGTACTCCGACGCGGGCGGAGCCGTCGACCCGGTCACCGGCACCACCGTGGACCCCAAGGACGCGGGCTCCCTCCAGGCCGTGATGTGGCTGCAGTCCATCCGTCACACCGGCAAGGGCACCTACGGCAACGGCAACAGCGACATCGCCCTCAACCAGGTCTCCTTCACCGGCACCGAGATCGACAACCGGGTCGACGACGACTCGCCGTCCGCGCCGCCGCTGTACCGTCCGCGCATCTCCAACGTCCAGACGGAGACCGGCGAGTCGATCACCGTCGAGTACAACGAGACCCCGTGCGCGGGCAAGACGCTCGACGCCAAGGCGGCCGACTCCAACACCAACTCCTGCTACCCCGTGTACTGGACGGTCCCCGGCGCCTCCAAGCCGATCGCCGACTGGTTCAACAAGGTCACGGTCCACAGCGTCACCACCGCCGATCTGACGATCGCCGCCCAGTACAACCCGGACGCCTCCAAGATCCCGGCCGGCTCCGAGGCCCACGTCTCCACGTACGCCTACTCCGGCCCAGCCTGGCACCGCGACGACTCCGACCTCACGGACGACCAATACCGCACCTGGGACCAGTTCCGCGGCTTCCGCGCGGTCACCGTGCGCACCGGAAAAGCGCCCGAACCGGTCACCCAGAAGACCACCACCTACCTCCAGGGCATGGACGGCGACTACCAGGCCGACGGCAGCCGCCGCTCGGTCAGCGTGGACGCCACGGTCGGAGGAAAGACCGTCGAGACGGTCACCGACGCCGACCAACTCGCCGGCACCGCCCTCCAGACGGACACCTACACCGCCTCCGGCGGCACGGTGAACACCTCGGCCGTCAACGGCCCGTTCGCCTTCAGCACCACGGCACACACCGACCGCACCTCATGGACCGCCTGGACCCAGGACGACAACCCGGGCGAGACCAAGCCGGACAAGGCCACCCTGCCCGACCTCACCGCCCGCCGGATCACCTCCATCCAGAGCCACGGCTACGCCCTGCTCGCCGACGGCACCTGGCGGCACACCCGCACCGACACGGCGTACGACGACCAGGGCCGCGTCCAGACGGTCGACGCGCACGGCGATGTGACCGTGGCCGCGCAGGAGAAGTGCAGCACGACCGACTACGCGGCGCCCGCTTCCTCGGCCGGCAACACCATGCTGCTCACCTACCCGGACCGCATCACCACGGTCTCCGGGCCGTGTGGTATCAAGGCCGGCTCGGGCACCCTGCTCTCCGACAAGAAGATCTACTACGACGGCGACGGTTCCGTCACTGCCCTCGGTACCTACGGCACGGTCGCCCACCCGCACGTCACGGGCACCCAGGTCGCCACCGGCTTCGCCACCGACGGCACCGAGAACTGGCGCACCACCAGCGGCATCGCCTACGACGGCGCGGGCCGCGTCACCGACGCCCTCGACGCCACCGGCAACGGCACCCACACCGACTACCTGCCCAAGTGGAGCAGCGGGGGCGGCAACACCAACGCCACCGGCGTCGTCTCCTCCAACCAGAAGCAGTGGAAGGTCACGTCCACGCTGGACCCGCTGCGGGGCCTGCCGCTGCGCGACGTCGACGCCAACGGCCGCGTCACCGACATCACCTACGACGCTCTTGGCCGCCGTACCGCCGTATGGCTGCCCGGCCGCGACAAGGCGACACAGAGCGCGGACATGACGTTCGCGTACTCCATCAACCCCGGCGCGGTCCCGGCCCCCGGCGGCACCATCACACAGCCCGGCGACCCGTCCTCCGTCACCACCCGCACCCTGCGCGAGGACGAGACCTACGCGACCTCGATCAGCGTCTACGACGGAATGCTCCAGCCCCGCCAGGTCCAGACGACCGCCGACGGCGACTCCGACTCCGGCCGGATCATCTCCGACACGTTCTACGACTCCCACGGCTGGCCCAGCGCGTCGTACGCCCCCTACTCGGAGCCGGACCACACCCCTTCCACCACTCTGTACGCGGCCAACGAGAACGAAATCCCCGCCGAGACCACCACGACGTACGACGGCCAGGGCCGCGCCACCGCGAGCACCCTGTGGCACCAGGCGATCAAGCAGTGGAGCTCCTCCACCGCCTACCCGGGTGCCGACGAGACCGATTCCACCCCGCCGGCGGGCGGCCGGGAGACCGCAGTCTTCACGGACGCCCTCGGCCGGACGGTGAGGTCGGTGGTGAAGAACACCGGAGCGACGGTCACGCTGGCCGGCGGCACCATCATCCCGTCCGGCACCTCGCTGACCTCGGGCAGCGTCCGCCTGTCCATGCAGGCCGACGGCAGCCTGGTGCTCACCGCCCTCGCGACCGGCAAGACCGTCTGGACCTCCGGCACGAGCGGAAACCCGGGCGCCTACGCCCAGTTCGGCACCGACGGCAACCTCGCGGTTTACACCACCGCCGGCACCTCCAAGTGGAGCACCGGCCTGACCGCCACCACCGGTGCCACCCTCCAGGTCCGGGCCGACTCCACCCTCGCGGTCGTCGCGGGCAACGGGACGTCCGTGCTGTGGAAGCAGGGCACCGCGGGCGCCGTCCCGCCCGCCGACGCCACCACCCGCTACACCTACACACCCGCCGGACGGATCGACTCCGTCAAGGACAGCGCGGGCAACACCTGGTCGTACGGCTACGACGTGCTGGGCGAGCCGACCTCGCAGACCGACCCCAACACCGGTACGGCCTCCTACGACAAGTACGACGTGCTCGGCAACCTGCTCCAGGCCACCGACGCGCGCGGTCAGGTGATGTCGTACGCCTACGACTGGGACAACCGGCTCACGGCGACGTACGCGGCCCCCTGGTCGGCGACGCCCGACCCGGCCAAGCAGCAGACCGCCCGGGTCTACGACACCCTCGCCAAGGGTTACCCCACGTCCTCGACACGGTACGTGGGCGGGGCGAACGGCAAGGCGTACACCGAGGCCGTCACTGGCTACAACACCGCCTACCAGCCGCTGGGCTCGACCCTCACGATCCCGTCCGCCGACGGCTTCCCCGGGACCACGGCGGGCGCCACCGTCACCTACACCCTGAGCTCCACCTACACCCCGACAGTCGGCCTCCTGTCGACCACCCAGTACCAGGCGGACGGCGGCCTGCCCGCCGAGCGCATCGGCTACGGCTACACCCAGCAAGGCGCACTGGACGGCTTCGGCGGCTACATCAACGCCGCCAACACGCCCTCCTACCTGGACGGCACGGTCCACGACCCGTTCGGCCGGGTCCTGCAGACCAACTACGGCCCTGTGGGCAAGGAACTCGCCACCTTCGCCCAGTACGACGCGACGACCGGCCGCACCACCCAGACGTCCAGCATGCTCCAGACGTCGGCCACGGCCCTGGACGTCGTCAACTACCGCTACGACCAGACCGGTCAGCTCACGGCGACCGACGACCTCCAGAACAACACCGCCCACGACACGCAGTGCTTCAGCTACGACTCCTTCCAGCGGCTGACCGCCGCCTGGACGGACACGGCCGGGATCACCGGCTCCGGCACCGCATCGGTGGGCGCGGTCGGAGGCTGCGCCACCGCCTCCGTACAGACCAGCGCGGCGCCGGTGAAGACGAAGACCGTGGGCGGCCCGGCACCGTACTGGCAGACGTACACCTACGACCTGCTGGGCGACCGCACGGGCACGGTGAATCACGACACCACCGGCAACGCCCTCGCGGACACCACCCAGGCGACGACGTACCCGGGGCTGGACGGTACGACCGCCGCCGCGCACCCGGACCAGGCGGGCGCGACCACGACCACCAACCCGGGCACGGGCACGGCCACGCAGACCCCGACGTACACGGACGTGACGACCGGCAAGAACGCGGGCGACACGGCCGGTCGGGCGACGAAGACCACCGGCCCCCTGACGACCGGCTTCACCCTCACCGGCGGCGGCAAGCTGTGCGTGGAGGAGACGGGTTCGGGTGCGAAGGTCGAGGTCAACACCTGCAGTTCGACGTCGACGGCCCAGAAGTGGACCATCGGCACCGACGGCACGGTGAAGGCGGCCGGCTTCTGCCTGGAAACGGCGGCCAACTCGACGACGTCCGGTGCGGGCGTGGTCGCGGAGGCATGCTCCACCGACGCCACCCAGAAGTGGCGCGTGACATCGACCGGCACCCTGGTCAACGCGGCCAAGAGCACCCTGTGCCTGACCGACCCGAGCGCCAGCGCCACCACGGGCACCCAGCTCACCGCCACCACCTGCGGAGGCAAGGGCCAGACCTGGACGACGGTCTCTACGGGCGCCCTGCCGGCGGGCCAGACCCAGACGCTCACCTACGACGCCGAGGGCCGCACAGCGACCGTCACGACACCGTCCGGCACCACCAGCCGCACCAGCACCTACCTGTACGACGCCGACGGCGACCTGTTGGAGCAGACCGCGTCCGTCGGGGGCACCGACAAGACGCGTGTGCTGTACCTCTTCGGCGGAGCGGAGCAACTCACGCTGGACGTGGCGGCGAAGACATGTACGGCGTTGCGGTACTACGCGGGGCCGGACGGGACGCGGGTGACGCGGTCCAGCTCGGGCTCGGTCACGTATCAGGTGGCCACCTCCCAGGGCACCGCGACGACGGCCGTGGACGCCTCCACGCTCGCCGTGACTCGCCGCTTCTACGACCCGTACGGCAACCCTCGGGGCACGGCGCCGTCGGCATGGGTTGCCGGGGACGAGAACCACGGCTACCTGGGCAAGCCGGCCGACTCGGTCACCGGCCTCGACCTCCTGGGCGCCCGCAACTACGACCCGGTCCTGGGCCGCTTCCTCACGCCCGACCCGGTCTTCGAGTCCGGCGACCCCAACCAGATGGGTGGGTACAGCTACGCCGGCGACAACCCCGCGACGCGATCCGACCCGTCGGGCCTGTGCCCCAAGGACATCTGCGACGGGTACGGGCAGAACACCGGGAAGACGTCGAGCAACTCCAGCGACGACACCACCACCTCCAGCGGTGACACCGGGGGCGGCAGCGGTTCCAGCGGTGGTTCGCCGACCCCGTCGCCTTCGCCGGGTGCGCCGCCCACTCCGGGGCCGTACCCGCCCGCCCCGCACAGCTTCGTCACCGCAGTCGTAGTAAGCATCGCCAAGACGGCGTACGACCTGGTCAACTGCGAGTTCTGGCTGAGCGGAGGCGGCGCGGACCACGACGCGTCCTGCCAGACGGCCGGTGGCGTCGTCTCGGGCGGCGGTCTCGAAGGAGGCGGCCTCGGCGCCGCCGAACGCGGTGCCGTGGGCGACGCCGAAGGAGCGGCCGAGGGAATCGCCGAAGGCGACGCCGCCGCTGCGGCTGGGGCAGGTGCCAAGGCTGTCGACGAGGCTGCCTCCGACGTCGCGGACCTGGCGGCACTGAAGCGGGCGAACGCTCAGGCGCGGGCGGAGGAGGCGGAAGCGGCCTCGGCAGCACCGAGCTCACCGGCCGCCGGAGCCTCCGGCACGAGGCCGTCGGCGCGGGACTCACGGCCGCCAGTGCAGAAGACGGCACCCGGAGCGAGCAAGTCGAGCCAGGCGATCGTCACCAAGACCAAGGTGCCTCGAGGCACCACCATCGATGATGGTCTTGCCGGCGCGAGAAACCTCCGGAATCGGCTGGCTGAGCGTTCGCTGTTTCCGAACCGGGATGGAGTAACCGTCAGTACGGCCATGGCGAGGAAGACCTGGACGGCGGGCTACAACGCCGAAACAGGCGAGATAGTCGCTGCTTCCTCGGGTTGCGGATACTGCGCGGAAGGCAACGTCATCAATGCTCTGGGCGGTGACGTCAACCGTGTCGTGCTGACGCGGGCGCTTCATTGGGACAGGGAGAAGGAAGTCTGGGACGAGATGCCGATCTGCGACAGGTGCCAGGTCTTTCTGACGCCGGACGACGTCGAGCCAGGGCCGTGGTACTACCACCCCGGTCCTTGGGACAACAGGTAGCGATACCAACTCGTACACTTTCTCCCCGCGCAGTCGGGGCTACCCGATACCAGGACAAGGGGAGTGCACACATGGGCATCCGGCCGTCGCTGATCCAGGCCGAGCGGGTCGACTGGGCTTCCCTGCGATGTGGCTGCGGCATGACTGGGGCGCATATACCCGAGACCTTCGCGGCCTTGGTCGACGCGACGACGCCGCAGGGGTTGGCGGAGGCATCCCTGGAGGGCCACGTCCACATTCAGTCGCTCCTCTTCGAGGTGGCGGTTCCTGTCTCCTCGATGATCGTGGCGGCCCTGAACGAGCCCCTCTGGGAGGATGTACGGGTCAGGCTCCTGGACGACCTCGGCGCGTGTGTGGGCGGGGAGTCCCACTGGACCGAGGTCGAGGCCGGCGCACCCGAGATCGAGATCGACTGTCAGATCGCTGCCCGGGAAGGTCTCTGGACGCTCTACCAGGAATACGCCACCGGTCGGGCGCTGCTTGCGAGGCTCGTCCTCGACGTGGTGGACAACGACCGAGACCGCTTCGCGTATTTCGATCACCAGCTGAAGGGACGGATACAGAAGCGGTCGAAGCGTCATGGACCGACAGGATGGTGAAGTAGGCGAGCCTCGCCCTCGCGTAGTGAGAAGAGCCCCGTCGGTCCGTTTCCGGTGTGAAACGTAAGGTGGAACCGTGGCGAATCATCCAGGCTTCGGCGTGCTTCTGACCCGGCTCATGAATCACCGCCGGAAGGATGTGGCGTGGCTGGCCTCCGCCGCCGGCATCCCGGAGACCGAACTCCGCGCGGTGGTGGCGGGCACGCCGCCGCTGGCTTCGCAGCTCGACGCTCTCGCCCCCGCGCTCGGTTTCCACGTCGCCGACCTCTATGTGATCGCTGACGTCCCGGTGCCAGTGGCCCTCACACCTCGGGAACCGGCCGCCGGGGCAGCGATCGTGGGCCTTGTCCAGATCATGCTGGCACTGCCGACGGACCAGAGAGCCCACGTCCACCAGCTCATTGATCAGCTGTCGCTGGATGACGACGAGCGACGCTCCCCTCCACCGTTGGTTTATGACCAGCACGAGGCGGGCTCCGGCGCGCTACTCGCCAACCTGTTGTGCCTCAACCGGAATCTGCACTCCCCGACTGCCGCAGCCAAGATCCTGGCCCTTCTTACGGAAGGCCGCGTGTACCTGGCCGCCTCCACGATCAGCGGTATCGGCAGGGGCCGCGTAGCACTGACTGCGGACCGCGTGGCAGGCTTCGCGACCACTCTCGGCATCCCGGGTAGTGACCTCGCCGCTATCACCGGGGTTGAACTCCGCGAGACGTCGGGGCCCGACGATCCGCTGGCGGCCGAGATGGCGCGGCTGCTGTGGAACTGCCGGCGCCTGACTGCGGCTCAGGTCGAGTGCGTGCGCGACGAAGCGGACTCGATGCTCGTAGCGGTGCCCGACGACGCCCCCGGCGCGGACTGGAACCGCGTCCGTCACCACCACGGGAGATGGTGGGGCGCGCCGAGGCACTGACATGACCCGTTGGAACAGACGTTTGCCGGTCGGGGAACCGACATGATGGTGCGGGGGTGCTTGTGGGGAAGCGACAAGCCCAGCCAAATCGTCCTGCTGCCCGTGCGCAAGCTGGCTCGGTGGCCGCTTGGTGGCCGGACGCCTTTGGACGGCGTGTCACGGGATGGCACGGCCCAACCTGCCGCATGTGCTCTGATCAGGCACAACGTCATCCGACAGCACGACATGTCATTCGGCAACATGATCGCTGCTGGTCTCGTAATGCGTAGGTCTCGGTTTCGAATCCCGAAGGCGGCTCTGTGGTAAACCTCAGGTCGGGGCTCTGACCTGGGGTTTCTTGTTTCGGTTGACCTTGGAATTCAGGCTAATCGGGCACGTGTGCTTCATGCACCGCAATGCGTGGGTCTGAGGTTTACGATCGGTGGCGGTTCTGCTCTCCAGGGCTGTGATCTGGTCTTTTGTCTCTTGCGGTCGTTCTTCTTCGGGCTGTTCGGACTGGCGTGGTGGCCGTGTGGTGGCCGAGCGTGCAGACCGACTCCCGGTAAACCGTGAAATTGGTGGTTCGCAGGGGAGCGATGGTTGTGGCATTCTGACAATCGCGCGTTCAACCTACATCCTCGTTCGGGCGGTCGTCGGGTCCTGACAGGCTGTCGTCTTGCTGGGCTGCAAGCGGCTGCGTGCGTCCCGGCACCAGCGGACGGTGTTCTCCACGGTCCAGTGCCCGCGAGCCCAGGCGGCGATCTCGGAGGCGGATGCCTGCTCGGCGGGCAGGTCCGTGATCGCGTACACGGTCTCGGTGCTCCACCGTTTCGCGCCGGGAGTGCGGCGCTTGCGGCGGATCCGTAGGGCCTGGCGGGCGGGAAGAACAGATTGTCCACGGTTACGACCTGGGCGTGCCGCTGTTCGGTGCAGCCGTGGCCGGTGGAGTCGTCGCGGTAGATGACCGCGATGTTCTTCCCGGGCAGCTTCCGGAGCTGGTCGGCGAGTTTCCTCTGGTTGGACTTGATGGTGAACAGGTAGTGGGCGCCGCGTTGTTCGACGAGGTAGGCGGCGTGGGCGCGTTGGGCGTGCGGGGCGTCCACAGTGATCACGCAGTCGCACAGATCGGCGTCGTTGATCTGGTCGAGGAGGGGCCGCGAACTCGGGTATTTCGTTGGTCTTCGCGCCGATCTCGCGGGAGGCCAGGGTAATGCCGTCGCCGTGGCGGACCGCAGACAGTACGAACACACGGCTACCGTCGGGGCGATGAGCCCCACGCAAGCATTTACCGTCCACCGTCAGAGCCGGGCGGCTCGGGGTGGGGCCGTCGTGGTCCTGTGCTCGCCGGTGAGCACGGCGCTGTTCTCGTTCGGCCAGCCCGTCGGCGGTAGCGCGGACCGGGCGGGGTACGGGTCACTTGCGAGACGAGCGGACGGAGGTAGGCGAAGCTCACCGCGCTGACCTCGATCGGGTCGAGGGGGCCAAGGACGCGGCGCAGGGCCCTCTTGCTCGGCACGTGGAAACGGCCGGTCAGACGTCTGGGGCAGTGCGGTCAACCCGGAGGCCAAGTTGCTGCTTCTGCGCCTGGGAGTGCGGCAGCCCAGGGATCTGGCCCATTTCCCCAGTGAGGGTTTTCAGCGTTGCCTCTCCAGGGTGAGGATGGCGGCGGTGATCGACGTGAGACGTGTCGGGCTGCAGCGTGCCCGTCGGAAGATTCGCCAGGATTTCAGGCGGGCGACTCCGCGTTCGACGGGTGCCCGGGCGGCGGACAGAGCCCGGTTGACCGTCCGCTCGGTGGGGGTGGGCTCGCCGTTCGGCGGTCGGCGTTTCGGGGTGGTGACCCAGTCGCCGGCGCCGATGTAGGCCATGTCGGCGAGAATCGGCACGCCCTGGCGTTCACAGATTCGGATGATCTCGTGTCGGCGGGCGGCCGTCAGGTCGTGGGTGCGGCCCGGCAGAGCGGGCGAGAGCCACAGGATCCTCCCGGCGGGATCCGTGACGACCTGCACGTTCACCCCGTGCCGCTTGTGCTTGGAGGAGTGGTCCGCGCGCCCGTCACCGACCCGGTCGCACTCGGCGAGGGTGCCGTCCACAAGTGCATAGTCGGGGTCCGTCTCGCGCAGCACCTTCAGCAGGCCCGGTGCCTTGTCCGCCAGGTGCCCGACGACGGTGGTGACGTAGGCGTGCGCGGTGCCGACGGACACCCCGAACCCGGCTGCCAGCTGCGCGAGGGTGTCGTGCCGGCGCAGGTACGCCAGAGCGATCAGCGCACGTCCGGACGGACGGAGTCTGCAGCGACGGTCACCCTCCCGGGT
Source organism: Streptomyces sp. NPDC005811 (assembly GCF_040630405.1). NCBI lineage: Bacteria > Bacillati > Actinomycetota > Actinomycetes > Kitasatosporales > Streptomycetaceae > Streptomyces > Streptomyces sp. NPDC005811. Next base: position 139,007 of record NZ_JBEXXK010000010.1, on the reverse strand, counting down.
GACGATCAGCATCGTCACCCACTCGACCGGCGCATGCGGGAGGTCGAGTGCGGCAGGATATGGAATCAACAGGGCTCCCGGGCTGTCGAGTTGAGACGTCGAACACCTCACTCAACGGCGCGGGAGCTCTGTGCGTTGCGGCCGGCCCGCCCGTCACCCACACGGGACCCAGACTGAAAAGGCTCAGTGATTCCCTGGGCCACTTCGGCGGTGGAGGGCCGGCCCCTGTCGGGTCACGTCAGGTCGCGCATACGACGGATGGGGCTGGTCCACACGGCGAGGGGAGCCAGGAAGGCGAGGGCGCAGATCAGCCAGAGGGAGCCGCGGTTGCCGATGGCCATGGCCACGGCGCCGGCCGTCAGGGCACCGAAGGGGACCGCACCCCAGGACACGAAACGCACGGTGGCCATGACCCGGGGCAGCAGCTCGGGTGGCGTGACCGTCTGCCGATGAGTACGGGTGAGGATGCTGAGCACGACCACGCCCGCGCCGAAACCGATGTTGCCCAGCGCGAATAGAATCAGTCCCCAGCCGCTTTCGGCGAGCGGCATCAGCACCGCGACCGACGCGCCGAACAGGGTCGAGACCAGCAGCGTGCGGCCGCTGCCGATACGGCCCGCCAGCCGCGGGGTGAGCGTGGCACCGATCAGGCTGCCCAGGCCCTCCGTGGCGATCAGCACACCCACCAAGCCCGTGGGGGCGTCGAGGGTGCGGACCAGGAAGACGGGCAGCAACGCCATGAAGGCACCGCAGGTGAAGTTGACCAGCGTGGCCGCAGCGACACAGGGGCGGATCGCCTCGTGGTGGCTGACGAACCGCCACCCCTCCTTGATCAGGCCCAGCGTCGACTCGCCCTTGGCCGACTTCTTCGCGGGCGCGGGTCGCGGCAGGCTGCAAAGCAGCACGGCGGAGACGAGATAGCTGACGGCGTCGAAGAGGAGGCTCATGGCGCCGCCGAGGAGCTGGACGAGCACACCGCCGAGCGACGGGCCGCCCAGCTGGGTGGCCGACACCGAAGCGGAGGTCAGACTGTTGCGGGCAGTCAGCTCGTCCTTGCTGACGATCGACGGCAGGAACGTGGAGTTGCCCACGTCGAAGACCACCGTCGCCAGGCCGATCACCAGCGCCACGAGGACGAGATGGGCCAGGTGCAGGATGTCGAACGCGGCCGCCAGCGGCACCGACAGGACGGCGACCGCCCTGATGAGGTCCATGGCGACCTGGGTGCCCCGCAGTGGCAGGCGCTGCACGATGACCCCGGCAGGCAGTCCGATCGCGATCCAGGCGGCGTACTGCGCGGCCGTCAGGAAACTGACCTCGAGACTGGAGGCGTGCAGGACACCGACGGCCACCAGCGGCAGGGCGACCGTCGTGATCGCGTCGCCGACACTGCTGATGGTGGAAGCGGTCCAGTACCGCCAGAAGGCGGACGCGGATCTCGGCTGGCGGCCGTCGGTCGGGGGTACCGGCCGGGTGTCCTGAGGGGTCGTCAAGAAATCTCCACCTCCAGTGTCAGGTCCTTGCAGCGCTGCACGATCAGGTTCACCCACGCCTGCGGCGCGTCGGGGTCGAAGGACCGCATCGTCTCCAGCGCCCAGTACTCCTCGAACGACAGGGCTCTGGGCCGTGTCTCGCGGAAGCGGCGCGCCCGCCACTTCGGGGTACGGGAGCCGAAGTTGCCCTTGCTCTCCAACAGTGCGTCCACGGTGTGCCCAAGCGCCTTGCGCGCGGACAGCACCGCACTGTCGAGGTCCTGCGCGGCCAGTTGTCCGACGGCATCCTCGATGGACGCGTCGGTCTCCGCGAGCGAGCGTGTGGTCACGAAGGCCCGGAAGGCGGACTCCTCGACCTGTCGTTTGCACTCCTCGGCCCAAGAGGTGCCGCTGAGGGTGAGGCAGGTGCTCATCCGCTCCAGGAACAGTTCCTCGGCGTCCACCAGCGCTTTGGCCGTGGTGCCGTCCGCCTCGAACTGCTCCCAGGTGACCTTGTCGAGCATCTGGCGGACCTGGCTGTCGAGCCAGTACTTGATCTCCCAGCGGCGCCCATCCACGTGCAGCACGACGGCGGGGACGACGGCAGGGGTCAGCGGCACAGGGATCGTGCGGGCGCTCGCGCCCGTCCAGGGGATGGTGGATATGACGTTGAAATCGTAGTCGCTGCTCTCGTTGGACCACCCGCGCGCGACGGAGCCCACGCAGCACACCGCGAGGCAGCCGTCTGGTATGAGCCCGCGGCGATCCATTTCCTCCAGGCAGCCGGTCAGGCTCGTACTCATTGATCTACCTCCCCGTTCAGACCTCGCCTCAGCGTTCAGCACAAAAGCAGGAGGCGTCAACTGCCACATGAGACAAGGTGCTTGGGTGCCGTGGCGGATCCGCGCGGGCCTATTTCACCCGCCATACGGCGAAGGGGGTCTCGGTCTCCTCAGGGGCGAAGGAGCCGTGGTCATAGCGGTACTCCGGGTCGGTGAGGAACGCCCCTCCCTCGGACACGAGCAGCACGTCGCCGACCCGAGCTCGGCCCGGCGAGCCTGGCCGGAAGACCTCGTCGGCGGGCAGGATCCGGATGTCGCCGGGCAGCTCCTCGCCGAGCAGTGCAAGCAGTTCCGGGCCGGTGCCGGCCCGGGGGTAGAGCCAGCGCATGCGTCCCGCGCCGCCCATCGTGAAACCGTACCGTCGGCCCAGGTCGTCGAGCAGGTCGGCGAGTTCCGGGTCGTGCACGGTGGGCACCAGACCGTGATCGGAGTGTGCCACGACCAGGATGTCCCGCGTGGCCAGGGAGGCGGCGAACTCGCCCAGGGCGGTGAGGACCCGGAAGGTGTGCTCGTCGTAGCCGTGCCGGTGCACGTGCTGGTCGATCTCGACGTAGCACCAGAGGAGACAAGGTCGTGCATCGTGCCGAGCGAGGGTCTCCTCGACGGCCGTGCCGACCCGCGCGGCCACCTCGGCGGCGGGGCGCCGGTGGTAGGCGTCGTGTTCGGTGTAGAAGCGGTGGCCCGTGATCGGCTGGGCGTGCGCCAGCAGGGCGTCGCGCCAGGACGAGGCGTAGCACTCCAGGTCGCCGAGGACGGCCAGCGGGGTACGGCCGAGTCGGATGGCATCCAGGAAGACATTCTCCGTGGCGGGCGTGAGGCCGGGGCCGTGGTGGTTGAGGAAGTTGACCAGACCGCCCTGACCCGATGGGTCGGAGAAGACCACGCCGGGCACCGCGTGGTCGGCGACGTCCAGACCGGTCAGGGCGCTCAGCCAGCCGGCTGAGGACGTAGTCGGCGCTACGGCGCGCAGGAGCCGTGTCTCGGCGGAGGGCCAACAGGTTGAAGCCGCACTGAGGTTGACCCCGTCAAGGGCGAGTACCACGACATGGCGGGTGGCGTACGCGGCCATCAGAAGGGCGAGTTCGGCACGGAAGTCCGTGACGGACGGCGGTGGGGCGGGGTTCACCGGAATCGACCACTCTCTCGGCCGGCCCGCGTCGGGCCGGCCGTGTCGGGGCGTGGGACCTGCCCGGCTCGGCGCGAGCGGAACGCGTCGGGCCCGGCCGGGGCAGGTCCCGACACTGCCTGGGGTGGACGGCACCGTCCTGTTCGGCAGAGAGGGCACGATTGGACATCGTCGGGCAGGGTCCAAGGGCGCCCTTCTTCGGCCTGCGGTGTCACTGGGCCGGGCGGAGCTCTTGTCCCTGCACCGACGCCGTGCTGCGGCTCGGGCCGAACAGGCGGACGGTGAAGTCTCCCGGCTGATGCACCCGGATGCCGGGCTTGAGCCCCGTGCTGCGCCGGGGCGCCGCCGGGATCCGTTCGACTGGGGCGGGCGTCCGGTTCAGCCGCTCCTCGGCCAGAGCACCGACCACGTCGGCCCAGTGCCGCATCTGACCGGGCATCTGCTGCTTGCGGGAGGCCTCGCGTATTCGGTCCCAGAGGCCCGCCTCGCTCCACTGGGTGAAGCGGCGGTGGGTGTTCTGCCAGGACACGGCGAACGTCTTGGGCAACGCGCGCCAGGGCACTCCGCTCACTAGCACGTACACGATCGCCGCGAACATCGCCTCGTCGTCCGCGCGTTGGGTACCGCCACCCTGCGGTCGCTGTGCCGGGCGCGGCAGATAGTGGCGGGCCAGCGGCCATAGCATCATCGGGGTCAGCCAGGAGAACCGGCCGGCGGCCACCAGTGCGGGCTGCGGCTGGCCGTGTGTTCCGGACGTGCTCCTGCGACGTAGTGGGGAAACCGTCTGCTGGCGCTGAGTCACTTGGTCTCCAGAGCAGTGGCGAGAGCTTGGAAGATCAGTGCGAGCGAGGCCGCGCCGGGGTCCTGGTGGCCCACGCTGCGCAGGCCCAGGTAGGAGGCACGGCCCCGGCGGGCCTGCATCGGTTCGGTAGCCCGTAATCCCTCTTCGGCGACGTCGGTCGCGGCGTGGGCGGCGGCCGGGAGATCGCCGCCGGACTCGGTCACCCGAGCGAAGGCGGCGGCAGCCGGCCGGTAGACGTCGTACATGGTCTTGTCGCCGGGCTCGGCGGCGCCCAGACGATGGACGCTGTCGCTCGCGGCGGCCAGCCTCTGCCTCTCGCCCTGCGGGCTGGGGCCGTCGAGTGTCTTGCCCAGGGCCCGGAAGGAGCTGCCGAACAGCGGCCCCGAGGCCCCGCCGATGGTCGACACGAGGGTGTTGCCCACCGCGACGAGTAACTCCCCTGCGGTCACGTCCGCCCGATCGTCCTCGTCGAGGGCGGCCGCCACTGCCGAGAACCCGCGGTGCATGTTGACTCCGTGATCACCGTCGCCAATGGCCGAGTCCAGTCGGGTCAGCCGGTCCTTGTCCTGGTCCAGAAGAAAGGCGGCGTTGCGCAGCCATGTCCGCGTCCGTGCGGAGTCCAACGGTCCTCCCGTGTGTCGTGGTTATCGACCGGCGTTCACATGTCAGCACCCTCAGCGCAGCGCTGTTGTGTTCACCGGCATCGTCCAGAGACCGAGCATCCGGGCGGCCGCCCGGCAGACGGTGAGGGACACCCCTGCCATGTCCAGCGCGTGACGTAGTTGCCGACCAAGGCGTGTGCGATGGCCAGGTCGGCGTGCCCAGCACACCGGAGGTCTCGCTCGGTGCGACGTACAGCTCCTACAGGGGGCGCCCCGAGGCCGTTGGCCATCACCAGACAGGTGGCGTCGCCCGGCGGGAGCCCGGCGAGCAGCGGTTCCGTGGCCCGTACGACGAGGTCACGGGCCGAGCGCAGAGGTTCCCCGCACAGGCCCGGCTCGCCGTGGATGCCGACCCCGAACTCGATCTCGTCCGGGCCGAGTTCGAAGTTCGGCCGGCTCGCTGCGGGCGAGGTGCATGGCGTCAGGGCAAGCGTGATGCTGCGTGAGGCGGCGTTGACTCGTTCGCCCGTCTCGGCCACGGCCACGAGAACGGCGCCCTGTCCGGCCGGGGCGCCGCAGATCCTGTCCATGACCACCGTGGCACCTGTGCCACGGCGGCCCGTTTTCCCGCCGCACTCGCGACGTCGTCGTCCACGACGACGGTCCGCGCCCTGTGTCCCTCGTCCTCGGCGAGTTCGGCGGCCATCGCGAAGTTGAGCCGGTCGCCGCCGTAGTTCGTGCCGCAAATCGGCCAGGTTCCGGCCGGAGGCGGGAGAGGCCAACACCTCGCCGGGCGCCGCGGCGTCGAGCATGCCGCGGCCGACGAATCCGCCGTCCAGCGGTTCGTGACCCGCGCCGCCCCCGGAGGCGAGGCCGACTCTGCCGGGCACCGGGCCGCTCGCGCGCGCGATCACCCGAGGCGCGGGGGTGACGGGCAGGCCGGGGTGGGCGATCTCCATAGCGTGCAGGCTGTCTGGCACTCGGCTCTCGGCAGGATTGAACGGCTTCGTCACAGTCGCCCCTCCACCCCCCAACAGCCGCCCGGCGCGTGGTCACCGGCCCGTCACGTTTGGTTCCACAGGTCGTCGCTTCTAGTTAACGCGAACAAACTCGAACGTTATTCTTCACTACTGAACACTTGCTCGAAAATTAGGTTGGCCTTGCTTGGTGTGTCAAGAGGGTGCCGTAGCCGCCGAGGCACCTCGGCGGCTACCGGCGGGTTGCTGGATTGCCCGCCGCGTGGGCTGGGTAGCGTTGGGTCTGGGCCGTCGATCATGCTTTCTCGGCGGAGGTGCCGTGGACCCCGCGCCGAAGGGGACGTGGTGATTGGCGACGGGGGAATCGTGGTGAGGCGTCGGTGCGGATACGGCAGGAAGCCCAGCTCAGATCTGGGGAGGGCGCCCAGCTCGCGCGAGAGATTCCGGGCGGTCTCTCGGGTCGCGATCGCGTACGCCTGGCGGCGCTCCTCGTCCAGGAACCGCTCGACCGGGCCGATCAGTCCGATGGCCCCGGCGACGGCGCCGGTGCGGTCGAAGACGGGCGCCGCGATGCCTGCGTCACCTAGGGTCGCCTCCTGGCTCTCCAGCGTGTAGCCGACCGTGGTGGCCTGCTCCAATTGCTCGGTGAGCGCAGACGGTTCGATCACTGTCCGGCCCGTCGGCGCGACCAGTGGCGCGGACAGTAGACGCTCCCGCTGCTCCTCGGGGGAGAATGCCACGATGGCTTTGCCGAGGGCGCTCACGCTCCAGGGCAGGGTGGCACCGGTCTCGATGGGCTGCACCACGCCCTCGGGGCGGAACGCGTGATGGATGACCATTACTTTCTCGCCCACTAGCCTCGCTGTTTCGGTTGCCGTGGCGGGACGCTGATCGTCGTCAACTTGTGGGTGGCCATGACGCTTTCGTTGTGTGGGCATGCCGGGGTGCCGACGCGGGGGCCGGAGTCTCCGAGGTCTTGCGGATCGCGGGCGGTCACGACAGCCAGCGGTCAGGAGACCGGGCGGGGCAGGGCGGCAAGGCGTTGGAAGGCAGTGGCGAGTTCGTTCCTCCAGGGCCAGGTCTTGGAGATCCGCAAGCGAAGGCTGCGGCCGCCGCGGGTGAGGCGGGCGGCGACGTGCAGGAGCCGGTAGCGGAGCTTCTTCGGCTCGGCGGCGGCCAGGTCGCCGTCCAGCAGTAGGGTGCGCGTCCAGGCGAGGAGGTCGATCGCGGCCAGGGACAGCTCCAGCCAGGCCGCGTTCACCAGGAAGTGGCGGGAGGGGAAACGGCCGAAGCCGGTGTCCTTGCCGCAGCGAATGTGGTCCTCGACGATCGCGTGCCCACGGTGCCGGACCTCCAGATGCTGGATGGAGCCGCCGCCGGAGTACGGGGTGTCGGTGAGGAACACCTGGTGGCGCAGGCCCTCATCCTGGTCGAACAGGGAGAGCTGGGCGCCGGGATGAGGGCGTTCACGACGCACGATGATGCGGGTGTCGGCCGGGTAGCCGACAAGATAAACCAGCCCGGTCAGTTCGGCGACCTGGGTTCCTTGACGCAAGGAGCCGTCCTGGTCGAGAGCGGGGTGCCAGATGCGCTCAGGCAGCGAGCGGATCGCGCGGCGGACGTCGGCGGTGACGGCCATGCCGACCGAGAAGCCGATGCCCATCCCGCGAATTCGCAGGTCGCGCAGGTGGCGGAGGAAGGTTTTCGCAGAGCCGGCGGAGTCCGTCCGGATCAGGATCGGGGTGCCGTGGTGGTGGATGTCGGGGAGTTGGGCGAGGGCGTCATCGAGCACCCTGATGTGATCGGCGGCGGTGTTCGCTCCGGCGTTGCCCGGTCGTAGCCGTCCGGACAGTGCCTCGCCGGGGTTGGCAAGGAAGCACAGCAGCGGGTGGAAGCCGAAACCGCCTTTGTAGGTGGCGGCGGCCTGTTCCTTCTCCGTGTGGCAGGCCACCAGCGTCGCGTCGATGTCCAGGACCAGGCCGGGCAGAGTACGGCCTCCGGCCCGGGCGGCGGGTATGCCCTCACCGTCTTCGGCGGCCTGCAGCCAGGCCACCTCGCGGGCCTGGGCGCGGGCCGTCCGCAGTCGGGCCAGCACGCGCTCGTCGATGGCGGCGAGCAGCCGCCAGGCCGTGGGCGTGGACGCCACCAGGCCGAACACTTCCCGCTGGTCGCGCAGGACGGCCAGATCCGTGATGGTCTCACCGCCATCGGCGAGCATCACCGTCAGATCGGTCATGATCCGGCCCGGATCGTGACCGGTCCCACGTGGCCGCAGAGGCCGCAGCACATCGGAGTACGCAGCTGTCAGCCCAGTCGCGTCGGCGAGATCCGCCAGCAACCGCGCTCCGGCATGCCCGACCACCCCCGCCCCGTCAGCGGTGACATGAACCTTGGGACGCAAACCGATAGCCTGCACGTAGAAAGTGCCTTCCGCTTGGAACAACAGAACCCCTCGACAAGGTTCATCGTCCCAGCTCAGAAGGCACTTTCGCGTTCCAGACCACCAACTGGCCCCGCCTCAACCGAAAAGGCGAGGCTAGGACGCCGACCCAGACCGCCTCGCCGGTGCGGGACCCCAGCAGGTTGGAGCAGGTCACGGCCCGGGTGCGCAGCTCGTGTGTGTCCAGGTAGGCGTTGCCGAAGGTGACCAGGGCGGGGCCCAGCCGGTACTTGCCGGACTCGGGGTCCTGGGTCACGAGCCCGTCCGACTGCAGCGTTCGTAGCAGTCCGTGAACGGCCGACTTGGAGATGCCGATGCGCTCGGCGAGCTCGGTGAGACCCAGCCGGGGAGCGGCTCCTGTGAGCTCCTGAAGGATGCACACGGAGCGTTTGACCGACTGGACCACGGCTTCCCCTTGGTCGGCATTGCTGAACATCGTTCTGGTAGATAATCCACTCGCTCATGAACCAGGCCGTCGGTGTGGTACTGCTGTCACACAGCGAAGAGCTCGCCTCGGGGGCCGCCGAACTGGTCGCCCAGATCGGAGCCGTGAACGTGCCCGTGGCTGTCGCGGGGGGCGACGCCAAGGGAGGGCTCGGGACGAGCTACCACCGGATCCAGGAGGCCCTCGAGGCGGCGGACCGGGGTGTCGGTCTCGTTGTTCCGCCGGACCTGGGCAGCGCCGTGCTGATGACCCGTACCGTTCTGGAGGACCACCCGCACCATGACGCCGTCATCGTCGACGCGCCCTTCGTCGAGGGCGCCATCGCGGCCGCAGTCGCCGCAGCCGGTGGTGCCGATCTGGCCACCGTGCTCGCGAGCGCCGAGAAGGCCCGGAGTGTACGCAAGTTCTGACTCCGCCCCGGGCTGCCGGGTCTGTGTCGTCCTGCCGGAGGACCTGCACGCCCGCCCGGCGGGCCGCATCGCCACGACCACCCCACGCTTCACCAGCACGGTCCGCATCGGGTACGAGGGCTGCTCGGCCGCCGCCACCAGTGTCCTGGCCCTCATGGCCCTGGGACCAGGGCGGGTTCGCCCGTCCACCTCGTCACCGAGGGGCCCGACGCGACGGAGGCCACGACAGCCCTTTCGGAGATCCCCACGGCGGGAGCGGTGGCCAACGGGCCGGTGGGCGACGGCCGTTCGGCTCACCTCTCCTTGCGACCGTCCAGACGGTTGCGGAGGTTGTGCAGCCTGTCCTTGCGCAGGGGGACGCTCATGCGGCCCACCTCGGTGAGCGCGCAAGTGGCCGCCGACCACACCGGCTGGACCTTGGCCTGCACACCGCGTTCCCTGAGCAGTTCGACGGCCCGTCGCGGCTGGTTGGGGAAGAGGACGTAGGGGAGCCCGGTCGCCGCCGTGACCGGAGCCGGCAGGCCCGCCTCGGCAAGCAGGTCACGCACATACGGCTTGGCCCGCGCGATCCCAGCCCGCAGCGCTGAGGTCACGTCGCCCAGTCCCAGGACGCGGCGGCCGATGCGTAGCGACAGGGAGGACGTGCCCAGCGGGGATACCACGGCGCGCACCAGGTCGGTCGCGGTGGGGGAGGACACGCAGTACCCGAGGCGCACTCCGCCGAGGCCGTAGGCCTTGGACAGCCCGCGCACCACGATCAGATTGGGCACCTCGGGGGCAAGGTTCGCGGCACTGAAGTCCGGCGGCAGGTAGTTGGCGTTCGACTCATCGACCAGCACCACCGCCCCTCGCTCAGCCGCTCCGGTGCACAGGTCGCGCACCGCGTCCAGGTGGGCGAACCGCTCGTCGCGGAGCGCGGGCCGCTCCAGAACCAGCAGGTCCCCGCGCGGCCCCGAACCGTACGGCACGCAGCGGCCCTTGGCCCGGGTCACCCAGTGCGGATAGTCGGGATAGACGTCGGTCACCACCTCCACCGTGCCGCCCGCCGCCAGCAGGCTCAGCCCGTGCAGCAGCGGTCCGACGCCAGCGCCGCAGGTCACCGACGCCGCCCAGCCTGGCCGTCCGAAGAACTCCGCGGCCACGGGGCCGAGTACGGCTTCGCCGTAGGGGTCCTTGACCAGATAGTCGCCGACGTACGGCAGTTCCTCGGCCACCTCGGCGGCCAGTTCGGCGGAGACCGTCGCCATAACGTCGACCGACAGCAGGTCCCGCTCGTCCTGTGTCCAGGCGAGATTGAGCAGGTCCGAGCCGTCGGACAGGTCGTGTAGCTTCTCGTAGGAGCCGATGGCGAGGGACACGGCGTCGCCTTCCTGTGCACGGGACGGGGCGTGAGCGGCGGTCGGGAGGCCGCGGGACGGACGCAGGGCGGGGCGCATGGGCACCCCGCCCTGGTGGACCACCGGCGACCCCGCGACAGCGGTGCGGGAAGTCCGACGGCGTGCCGCGGGGTGCCGTAGGACCCCGCGGCGGCCGGGCGTCAGCGCACGGAGAGTGCGGTGCGGCCGGCGTACTGGGCCTGGGAGCCCAGTTCTTCCTCGATGCGGATGAGCTGGTTGTACTTGGCGGTACGGTCCGAGCGGGACAGCGAACCGGTCTTGATCTGACCGCAGCCGGTCGCCACCGCCAGGTCGGCGATGGTGGTGTCCTCGGTCTCCCCGGAGCGGTGCGACATCACGACCGTGTAGCCGGCCTTGTGCGCGGTGTCCACGGTGGTCAGTGTCTCCGTCAGCGAACCGATCTGGTTGACCTTCACCAGGATGGAGTTGGCGTAGCTGCCTTCGATGCCCTCGCGCAGCCGGTCGGCGCTGGTGACGAACACGTCGTCACCGGTGAGCTGGATCTTGCCGCCCAGCTCCCGGGTGACCTGCTTCCAGCCCTCGATGTCGTCCTCCGCCATCGCGTCCTCGATGGACGCGATCGGATAGCGGGCCACCAGACCGGCGAGGTAGGCGATGTGCTCCTCCACCGACCGCTTGACGCCTTCGCCGGCATAGTCGTACACCCCGTTCCGGTAGAACTCCGACGTCGCCGGGTCCATCACCAGGGTGATGTCCTCGCCCGGCGTGTACCCGGACTTCTCGATCGCGTCCACGATGAACTGCAACGCCTCGTCCGCGGTGCTCAGCGCCGGCGCGAAACCGCCCTCGTCGCCCACCCCGGTGGAATGCCCCGCGTCGGAGAGCGACTTGCGCAGGGTGTGGAAGACCTCCGAGCCGATCCGGACGGCGTCGAAGACGTTCTCCGCGCCGATCGGCGCGATCATGAACTCCTGGAAATCCAGCGCGTTGTTGGCGTGTGCCCCGCCGTTGATGATGTTCATCATCGGCACCGGCAGCAGCCGGGCCCCGGCCCCGCCGACGTAGCGGTAGAGCGGCACCCGGTGCGTGGTCGCCGCCGCCTTCGCGACCGCCAGCGACACGCCCAGGATCGCGTTGGCGCCCAGTCGGCCCTTGTTCGTCGTCCCGTCCAGACCGATCATGATCTCGTCGATCAGGGCCTGGTCCTCGGCGTCCTTGCCGACCAGTGCCTCCGCCAGCACGCCATTGACCGCCTCGACGGCCTTGCGGACTCCCTTGCCGTGGAACCGTCCGCCGTCACCGTCCCGCAGCTCCACGGCCTCGTGCGCACCGGTCGAGGCACCCGATGGCACCGCAGCACGGCCCAGTGAACCGTCCTCCAGAGCGACATCGACCTCGACGGTCGGGTTGCCCCGACTGTCGATGATTTCGCGGGCAACAATTCGGGATACCGCAGTCATGTGACTCCCTGAACACATTGATTCAATGGCCTTCATCCTGCCAGAGTTGCAGGATCGACGCGACATGCGTCTCGCCATGCAAAGTCCGTGCCCCCGTGTTCGGTTGAGCGGGGCGATACTCAATTGATCCGCGCTGCTGACAAGTTCGGTGCGAGTTAACCAGGAGTTCGGCACATCCGAGGATTTCACCAACCGTTCGGAGAGGTTCACCAAATGGCGGTCGCAGGGCCTCATGGCTCCCAACTCATCTGTTCCTTCTGCGAGAAGAGACAAGACGAAGTCTTGAACATTGTCTCGGGCCCGGGCGTGCACATCTGTGACGGGTGTGTCGACCTGTGCGCCGAGGTCGTATCCGAAGCGAGGAAAGGAGAGAGGGTGGCGGGGCTTGCCGGAGGCCTTCCGAAGCCACGTGAGATAAGGGCATTTCTGGACACCTATGTAGTGGGTCAGGAACGCGCCAAGCGGTCCCTTTCCGTCGCCGTGTACAACCATTACAAGCGGGTGCGCTCCGGCGCGCCCACGGACGACGAGGTCGAACTCGCCAAGTCCAACATCCTGCTGTTGGGACCTACCGGCTCTGGTAAAACGCTGCTCACCCAGACCCTGGCCCGCATCCTCGACGTTCCCTTCGCCATCGCCGACGCCACCGGGCTCACCGAGGCGGGGTACATGGGGGAGGACGTGGATGCGATGCTGCTGAAGCTGATCCAGGCGGCCGACCACGATCCGCGTAAGGCGGAGACCGGCATCGTATACATCGACGAGATCGACAAGATCGCCCGCCGGGGCGAGGGGCAGGCTGTCTCGCGTGATGTCTCCGGCGAGGGTGTGCAGCAGTCGCTGCTGAAGGTGCTCGAGGGCTCGGTGGTCACGGTGTCACCGTCGAACCGGGGCACCGGGGCGGTCGTCGGCAGCCGCAGCCGCACCGCCCAGGAGGGCATTCAGATCGATACGTCGAACATCCTCTTCATAGTCGGCGGTGCCTTCGCGGGCCTGGAGAAGATCATCGAGGCGCGGACGGGAGCGAAGGGCATCGGCTTCGGCGGCAGCGTGCGCTCCCGTCAGGAGGTTGCGACGGACAATCTGTTCGACCGGGTCACTCCCGAGGACCTGGTGAAGTTCGGCATGATCCCCGAGCTGATCGGTCGGCTTCCCATGATCACCTCGGTGGCGCAGTTGGACCGAGAGGCCCTGCTGCGGATCCTGACCGAGCCCAGGAACGCGCTAGTGCGCCAGTACCGCAGGCTATTCCAACTGGATGGTGTAGAACTGGACTTCGAGGCCGCCGCCCTGGAGGCGGTGGCCGACCAGGCGATCAGCCGCGGCACAGGCGCCCGGGGTCTGCGCGCCATCCTCGACGAGGCGCTGATCTCGGTGATGTACGACGTGCCGTCCCTGGAGGATGTGGTCCGGGTGACCGTCACCGAACGAACCGTCCTCAAGGGCGAGGAACCCCTCCTGGCCTGCAGGGACGGGTCACTTCTGGCGGGCTGAGCCATCAGGTCCGCATGCGCAGGACGGGCGGGACCGGGAAGCCGCACCCGGGCCCGCCCGTCGTTCGGGGGGTGTTCCCCGCACATCGGGTCGGCGTGCGCCGGGGGCGATGCCGCAAGCCGGTGCGGGTCGGGAGCTGGCATGCTGTCGAGTGGTGTGGCCGGGCGGTCCTCGTGGTGTCGTAGGCTGCGATGGTGGTCGTGTCGGCACCAGGGTGTCGGGCGGTGTGGGCCGTTCTAGCCGGATTGTGTGGCGGGACGGTGGCTCGGCCGGGGGCAGGTTGTCTCTCGGGCCCGTGGCGAGGGTTGGCGTGCGTCAGTCCAGGAGGCAGTGCGCCGCCAGTGCGGCCCGGGCCATCGGGTCGTCGAAGGCGCCGAGTTCGTGGAAATAGCGGCGAGTCTGCTGCGAGGTCGCGCGGAAGTGGGCGCCGAGCACCTTCGGTGTGTACACCTCGGCGAGGACCTGTTCGGCGTCGTCCTTGGACAGCCCGTATCCGGTCAGCTCCTCGCGCAGCGCGTCGAGGTCCGGACGCAGAAAGGCGTCCATCAGCCGCGGCACGAGCCGGCTCGCGGTGCGCCGCTCCGCCGGATCGAGCTCCGCCCACAGCCGCTGCAGGAAGTGGGCGAAGTAGGCGTGGTGGCGGCCCTCGTCGAGGGCGTGGTCACGGATCGTCCCGGTGACGGCCGAGGCCACCTCGTCCCGCTGTGGCAGTTCGGCGAGGCTCGCGGAGATCAGAGTCTCCGAGACGATCACGAAGAGCAATTCGGCGAGCGGCCGGTCGGCCGTCGGCAACTCGTCGAGAATCTCCTGGAGCCGGCGCAGGAAGAACGGTTCGTCGGGCAGCCGCGGCGCGATGCCGGTCGCGTGCCGCACCTGCATGGCGAGGTCTGCGGAGAACAGGGTGTGGTACGCCTCGTCGCAGTACATCTTGAATGCGTCGAGGCGCATCTCGTCGGGCACGGAGACCCCGACCGAGCCGCGCGCGATGCCGAGCACGGTGCGATTGACGACCAGGTACTCCAGCTTCGCTGTGAAGTCTAGGTACCGGTAAAGATGCTGGACCAGCACCTCTTGGAACCGCTCCGCAGGCAGCGCGCGGACCAGTGGATGCCGGGTGACCGGCACTAGGTCCGGCGGGAACAGCCGCAGCCCCGCCGACCCATCCTCGGCGACGAGCAGCCGACGGGGTGCGCTGCGTACGCTGGAGCGCTCGTACCATGTGCGGAACGGGCTGCGGTAGGTCGGGAGTCCAGCCACACCGGCGCCCGGCTCCAGGGCCGAAGGCTCCGAGGGATCGGGTGATGCGGTCTGCTCCTCCTGCCCCGCCGGATCCGTGCCGGGCCCGGGGCCCTGCAACAGCCGACGGGGACAGTACATCAGCGCCGAGCAGCCGACGAACATCCCTACGGTGCCGCACATGCTGACCCTCTCTCCCGGACCGACCGGCAGTACGGTGCGTTCCGCGTCACGCGACGATCTCCACGACACCGTGCGCGAACAACTGGGCGACGAAGTCGACCGTGTCGCCCGTCGCCTCGTCGGTCGGCACCTCGTACTCCTCGGCCAGCTCAGCTGCGATCTCGCGCAGCGTAGAAGTGCCGTTGATCCGCCGGAAGATGGCCTGCGCGACCTCGTCGAGCTCCAGTGCCTGGTCCTGTACGGCGATGTAGAGCTTGCCCCGGTACTTGCGTGCGCGGGCCTCCGTTCGACGCTGCAGCACGCTGCCGGGCGTCAACTCCAGTTCCCCCATCAGTGAATCTCCACCTCGATCGATAGGTCTTTGCACTGCTGCACGGTTCGGGTCACCCAGGCTCCGGGTTCCTCCGGGTCGAAGTCGCCCATGGTTTCGGTCGCCCAGTAGGTCTCGTACGGCAGTTGCCGGGGCCGCACCTCGCGGAAGCGCCGGGCGCGACACTTGGGCATGCGCGAGCCGTACGCGCCGTGGCTCTCCTGTAATGCGTCCACCACATGCCCGAAGGCCCTGCGCGCCGACAGCTGCGCTGTCGAGGTTGTCGGCGGCGAGTTGGCCCAGCGCGTCCTCGACCGACGAGTCCGCCTCGGTGAGCGACCGGGTCGTCACGAACGCCCGAAGCACGGTCCTGGCCAGCGTCGGCTGTCCAGCGCCTCCAAACGGTCCAGGAGGGTGGTGCGGGTCATGGACTGCTTCCAGGGTCCGTGCAGCAGAGTGGCGTACGCCTTCTCCACCGGGCCGGGGCCCGTCACTCCGTGGTGGCGGCCGGTGACAGCAGCCCTATCTCCAGTGCCTCGGCGACCAGCGGTGCGACGCCGGCGGCTGGGACTCCGAGACCCGTGACGAGGTCGCCGTACGGCTGTTTGCCGTCGAACGCGTGCAGCAGCCGCAGCCAGTCGGGGTTCTCCAACTCGTCGAGGACGTACTCGATGCCGCCGTCGACCGCGAGGTACCAGACGGTCGGCTCGTCGGCGGAGTGCAGCAGTAGGACGTTCTCCGCGAGCCGCAGCACCTCCTCGTCGGGGACCTCGGGGCGGCGCACCACACGGGCCTCGACGGACTCGCGCTCGGCGTCCCAGTCCGTTACGGGTACGCTCTGCGGAATCGGCGCCTTGACGGTGTCCACGAGCGGGATCGGCAGATCGGCCGTCATCCGCTCCAGCAGCCCGAGGTTGACCACGCGCAGCAGTAGCTCCACATGACCGGCGGACGGGTCGCTCTCCAGGCGGCGCAGCTGCGCCCGTAAGGCGTCGGCGTCCAGGTATTGGCGGGCGGCGTCGGAGTCGAGGGCTTCCTCCAGCAGCCGGTCGCCGTCCTGGGCCAGCATCCGCAGGAAGGTGCGGTACGTGTGGTGCTCTCCATCGCCGTAGAAGAACGGGCCCTTGGGGCGGTTCACCATCTCGGGCGGCAGGATGCCGACCATCGCGCGGCGCAGGATCTGCTTGTCCCATACCAGGCTCGCCCGCAGGTCCTCGGGCACGGCCGCCACGAGCTCGATCAGCCGATGGTCGAGGAAGGGCACCCGGGCCTCGATGCCGTTGCCGGCGGCGGTGCGGTCCTCGTGCCAGCAGTTGTAGAGCTGGACGTCACGGTACTTCCAGCGGAACAGCGCGGCGTATGGGTCCCTCGCCGGTCCGCCGGTCGCCTCGCGCAGATAGCGGGCGCTGACCGGGGAGGGGCCCGCGGTGTCCCACCAGGCGCCGAGGTCGGGGCGCAGGGCGCGGTCCCGGGCGATGCCGAGGCTGTCGACGTTGCGGACGAAGTCGGGCCATTCGCCGCCGCCCGCGATGGTCTTGGAGTAGCCGCCGTTGAACTCGTCGGCGCCGCCGCCCAGCAGCATCGCCTTGATTTCGGGGGCATGGGAGCCGACATAGCGGTACATCTCGTACTTGTAGAACGTCTCCGGACCGGCGAGCGGAGTCTCCAGCAGCCACAGGTGCCGCTTCCACTCCTCGACGGACGGGGTGTGCGCGCTGTCCAGCAGGACCTGGTGGTTCGCCAGGCCCAGCGCGGCCGCGATGGAGTGGGCGGACTCCGCGTCGCCGTTGGCGAGGGTGCTGCCGTTGAGCGCGGTGAAGGTTCGCGGTTTAACGCCGGCGAGCGCGGCCACGGCCGCGGAGTCGATGCCGCCGCTGAGGAACAGGCCGATCTCGACATCGGCCATCTGGCACTCCTCGACGCTCTGGGCGAGGTAACGGCCATAGTCGGCGACGAGCTGGGTCTCGGACGCGGCCGAGTCGCCCTCGTAGGCGGGGAAGTCCCAGTAACGATGCGTAGAGGTGGAGCCGTTCTTGAGGTTGACGGTGACGATCGAGGCCGCAGGGGCGAGTTCGATGCCCTTGAACCAGGAGTGGGCCGGGCTGTCGTCCGTCACCGGCGCCATACTGAGCATCTGGTCGCGCAGCGCGGCGTCCCAGTTGAGCTCGCGAGGGCAGGCCGAGTCCTGGAAGAGCGCCTTGATCTCGGAGGCGAAGACGATCCGCTCCCGGTCCAGGTGGTAGAAGAGCGGCTTGATACCGAACCTGTCACGGGCGAGGATGAGCCGGTCGTGGTCACGGTCCCAGAGCACCAGGGAGAACATGCCGCGCACCTGGTCCAGGAAGCGCAGACCATCGCGGCGGTAGAGGTGGAGAAGGACCTCGCAGTCGGAGCGGGTCCGCAGCCGGGTGCCCTCGGGCAGCGTGGCCGCCAGTTCACGGTGGTTGTAGATCTCGCCGTTGGCGATCAGGACCAGCGCCCCGTCGTCCGTCGCGAGCGGCTGGGCGCCGCCCTCCGGGTCGACCAGTGAGAGCCGGACGAAGCCGAGGCCCAGCGGGCCGGAGCGGAAGTACGTTTCGTCGTCGGGGCCGCGATGCGCCACGACCCGTGCCATCCGGCGGAGCAGCGCGTCCGCGCCCTCACCCACGGGACGGCCGTCGACCCGAGCCATGCCGGACAGGCCACACATAGAACTACCTCGCTCGCTGCGGAGACTGGATTCACGGAGGATGCGGTGCGGGGCCGCGCCCGGTCGGTGCCGGGCGCGGCGGACCGCGGTCCGAGCGGGGCTCAGACGACGGACTTGAGGACGGTGCCGGAGGTGATCTCCTTGGCAGCCGGCTTGGTGTACTTGCGCATCACATTCACCTCCCCATGAAAATCGAGAATGCCGATTTACGGAAATGTCGCAGTCGTGCATTCATTGGTTCCGACAATGGAAAGGAAACAGCCGGGCCGTCGGCCCCGTCAAGGTCCACATGAGACAGCTCAACCTTCAACTGTCGCAGGCAAGTTGACGTCTTCGCAGGTCGGCTCCGTGCGTCGGGGGCGAAGTGGAGCGGATAGGGCGCCACGACGGATGACGACATGAGACAGATTCGCCATTGCCACGCCAGTGCGAGGCTCTGTATAGCTGTCTGTATAGCCGAGCGCGTCGGAGTCGAGTCGATATTTCGGGGTGGTTTTCCATGGGTGATTCACTGGTTGCGCAGTTGCTCGGCCTCCTGCGGATCGACGACGTCATGGACCAGGTCGTCCGTGTGAGCGCCTTCGACCGCTACCAGGGGTCGCGCGGTTTGGAGGAGGCAGCGCGGACCGTCGCCGAGGCGGCAGTCGCGGCGGGCCTCCACGACGTCGGCGTGCGGCACTTCACCGCTGACGGCAGACGCCAGTGGTGGACGTTCCGGGCACCCGTCTCCTGGACGCCGCTGACCGCACGCCTCACCGTGTTTGCCGGTCCCGGCCCGCACGCGCCCGAAGTGCTGCGCGTCGACCACGCCGAACAGCCCTTCACCGTGGCGACCTACTCCGCCGCCACACCCGCCGGCGGCGTGGTCGCCCGTCTCGTGCCGGTCGCCGGAGGCGACCCGGTCGGCCCGGAGATGGCCGGCGCCGTCGCCCTGGTGGACCGGCACGCCTTTGTTCGGGGCTCCCTGCTGCAGGAGCTGACCGCGGCGGGCGCGCTGGGCCTCGTCACTGACGCGCCGGCGAAGGGCACCGGGCCGTTTGCACAGGTGGGCCGTATCGAACTCCCGCCCGACAGCGTGCTGTTCGGCTTCAGCGTCACCCCGGCGATGTTCCACGCGGCCCGTGCGGCCGTCGGCCGGGGCGCGACGGCACGGGCCGAGGTCACAGTGGACCGGACGGCCGGCATGCCGGTGGTCAGCGGGGTGCTCCCCGGCGACGAGACGGTGGGCGAGATATGGCTGACAGCACATCTGTGCCATCCGCGCCCCGGCTCCAACGACAACGCCTCCGGGGTGGCCGCCCTGCTCGGCGTCGCCGCGACCCTTTCACATGCGCGGCGGGCGCACGCCCGGTACCGGACGCGGCGTCCGATCCGGTTCTTTTGGGGCGCGGAGTTCCTGGGCAACGCGGCCGTCCTGCACCAGCGTTCCCAGCCGGGGGGCGGTGGGCTGCCGCATGCGCTGATCAACCTCGACATGGTCGGCGAGGACCAAGCCCTGTGCCGTTCGCCGTTCGTCGTCGAGCGACCTCCCGAGACCACCCCCACGTTGCTCGGGCCGCTCGCCGAGCACGTGGTCGAGCAGGTCTTCGCGGCCACCGCTGACCACCCTGGCACATGGGGCCCGTCACCCTTTCTCGGCTTCTCCGACCACGCGCTGTACGCCGACCCCTCGGTGGACCGTCCGGCCGTGCAGTTCTGCCATCCCGCGGACCGTTTCAACCACTCAGCGGGCGACTCTCCTGACAAGGTCTCCGAGGTGGAGATGGCCCGCTCCACTGTCGCCGGCGCCGCGCTGGCCCACGTGTTGGCCTCCGACGGACCGGACCCGGCCACGCGGTCTGCGGTCGTGGAGCGCTGGTGCCGGCGCGAGGACGGGGCCGTGGCCGCCCTGAGGCGCGGTGCCGACGCCCCGGCCGGGTGGGTGAGCGGTCTCGCCGATCATGTGACCCGCCAGGGCGCCGCGCTGCGCGCTCTCGCGGCCGGGGCGTCCGTGGCCGAGGCCCGGAACTTGTGCGAGGCCGGCCGTGCGCCATCCCCTGACGGCCGCCGCGTGCACCGCCGCTGGGACGGTCCCCTGAACCTGCGGGCGATGCTCGGCGAACTGCCGCCCCCCACCAGAACGCTCCTCGCCAGCATGATCGCCGAAGACAAACACCATCTGTCGGTCCTGTTCAACCTGGCCATCCGGGCAGGCGGCCGACACGATCGCGCCCGCTTGGTCGCGGACACCTCCTACGCCCTGCGCCGCCCCCTCGACCCGCACACCACGACCCGCCTCTTCGATGCGCTGCTGGAGTCCGGGTGGCTGGCGGAGGAGTGAGTCCCGGCAGCCACCCACAGCCCGCGGAGTGTGTTTGTCAGCCGAGCCGTTCGAAGCCCGTAGGTCTCCATTTCGCATGCCCGGTGATCTCCTCGACCGCCTCCCCCACCCGCAGGACCGTCACCTCGTCGAACGGGCGCCCCGCGATCTGCAGGCCGAGGGGCAGACCGCTGCCGGACAGGCCGGCGGGGACGGCGAGCGCCGGGTGACCGGTGACGTTGAACGGGATGGTCTGCATCGCGGTGAGTTCGCGCGGCGGAGGCCAGTCGGCCGGGAAGGCGTCCAGCCGGGGCGCGGGGGCCAGTCCGGTCGCCGTCACCAGCACGTCATACCGGTCGAAGACCGTGCGCTGCATGGCGTCCGCCAGTTCCTGACGCAATCGGAACGCCTGCACCAGGTCGGCCGCACTCAGCCCGGCCGCAGGGGCTATCCGCTGGTAGGTGTATCGCCCGTACGCGCCGGGCCGCCGCTTCAGCTCGGCCTCGTGGATCGCGTACGCCTCCGCAGCCATGATGACCCTCCCGCACGCGTTGAACCGCCGGTACGGCGGCAGTTCCACCTCCTCGACCACGGCGCCGCGCTTTCTGAGTCCGGCCAGCACCCGCTCGATCGCCGCTGTCACCTCCGGCGAGGTCGCCGGGTCGTCCCGGAACCAGCCGGGAGAGCAGGCGATGCGCAAACCCGCCACGCCCTGTCCGAGCCCCGCCGTCAGATCGGGCACCGGACGGTGGACGCTGCTCGGATCGAGGGGATCGTGGCCGGCCACCACCTGGGTGGCGAGCGCGGTGTCCCGCACGGTCCAGCCGAGCGGGCCGATGTGGTCCAGCGCATACGACAGCGGGAACGCACCCCGCCGCGAGACCAGCCCGTACGTCGGCTTGAGGCCGACCGTCCCGCAGTGGCAGGCCGGCCCGCGCACCGAGCCGCTGGTGTCTGAGCCGATCGCGATCCGGACCAGCCCCGCAGCCACGGCCGCGCCTGCCCCGGAGGAGGATGCGCCTGTGAAGTGATCGGGATGCCAGGGGTTGCGGGCTGGCGGGAAGGGGAGTTCCGGACTCGGACCGCCGAGCGCGAACTCGTGGGTGGCCAGCTTGCCGACCAGCACCGCGCCGCCCGCCCGCAGCCGCGACTCGACCTCGGCGTCCTCGTCCGGCACATGCTCGGCCATCAGCCACGAATGGCTGGTGGTGCGGATACCGCGCGTGTCGAAGATGTCCTTCAGCGCGTAGGGGATGCCGTGCAGGGGCCCCCGGTCGAGGCCGGACGCCAACTCGTGGTCGGCGCGGTCCGCGTCCTTGAGCGCGCGCTCCTGAGTTACTGTCACGAACGCGTGCAGGACCGGATTCAGTGCCGCGATCCGCTCCAGCGTGTACTCGGTCAATCCGGTCGAGGTCAGGCTGCCCGAGCGGAGCAGCGCACCGGCCTCGGCGACGGACAGCTCGTGCAGCGGGCCCGGCTCAGTCATCCCCCGCTCTCCTTGGGCATCCGGTACACGGCCGACGGCTCACTGCTCACCGGTCGGTCGGCGGAGCGCAACAGACCGATTAGCGCGCTGAGTTCGGCGTACGAGGCGATTGCCCCGGCCCGCCACCCGGTCGGCACTGGTACCCCGGCACGTGCCATCATCAGGTCGAACTCCGCCGCGAGGGGCTGCTTGTTCGGCCCGGTCATCGGCCCGGCCTCGCCAGCCCGAGGTGGTCGCGCAGCGTCGTGCCGGTGTACTCCGAGCGGAACAGCCCGCGCCGACGCAGCTCGGGCACCACTAGGTCGACGAAGTCGTCCAGACCGCCGGGCAGATAGGGGGGCATCACGATGAAACCGTCGACCGCTCCGCTCGTGAACCAGTCCGCCAGATCGTCGGCGACCGACTCGGGCGTGCCCACGACCTGCCGGTGCCCCCGGGATCCGGCCACCCGCCTGTACAGCTGCCGGACGGTGAGGTTCTCCTCCGCGGCCATCCGTACCAGCAGATCGCGACGCGACCGGCCGGAGTTGGACACCGGAATCTCCGGCAGCGGCCCGTCCAGGTCGCAGTCGCTGAGATCGACATGGCCCAGCTCGCTGGAGAGCAGCCCGATTCCTACCAGCGGGTCGATCAGGTCCTGCAACCGCTCCACCCGCTCCTCCGCCTCGGCCCGCGTACGGCCCACGAAGGGGAAGACACCAGCCAGGACCTGCACGGACTCGGGATCGCGGCCGAGTTTCTTCGCTCGCGCCCGCACGTCCTGCGTGAAGGTCAGCGCCTGCTCCCGGGAGTGTTGCGCCGTGAACACCACGTCGGCGGTGGCGGCGGCCAGATCGCGGCCGACGTCCGAGGAGCCGGCCTGCAGCGTCACGGGATGCCCCTGTGGGGAGCGCGGCATGTTGAGCGGTCCGCGCACCGAGAAGTGCTCCCCGCGGTGGTCGAGCGGTCGCACCCCGTCGGGGTCGAAGAACAGCCCGGCTCCCTTGTCCCGCACCCAGGCGTCGTCGCTCCAGGTGTCCCACAGCCCCTTGACCACCTTGGCGAACTCCTGTGCCCTGGTGTATCGGGCGTCGTGTTCCGGATGTTCGCGCAGGCCGAAGTTGTAGGCCTCGTACGGGTTCTGCGACGTGACCAGGTTCCAGCCCGCCCGTCCCCGGCTGATGTGGTCCAGCGAGGCGAGCATCCGGGCAGAGTGGTACGGCTCGTTGTACGTGGCGGAGACCGTGGCCGTGAGCCCGATCCGCTCCGTGACGGCGGCCAGCGCACCGAGCAGGGTGAGCGGCTCGAACTGGGCCACGTACCGGATCGCGGTGCGGCTGAGCTCCGCGGTGTCGTCACCGCGCATGGCCGAACTGTCGGGCAGGAACACGAAGTCGAGCCTGCCGCGTTCCGCGGTGCGCGCCAACTCGGTGTAGTGCGCGATGTCCACGCCGGCCCCGGCCGGTACATCGGGGTGACGCCACGCCGCGACGTGGTAGCCGGTCGGATAGAGGAAGGCTCCGAGTCGCATGTGGGAATGCCCTGTCAACGCGTCTTCCGTTCTTCGGAGTTCGATGGTGCGGCGTTCTTCGGACACGGCATGCGCCGCGCTGCCTCCTCGGCCCAGTCCGCGGCTACGGCGAGGACCGAACTGTTGGAGTGGGGCCGGGCGGCACTCTGCTGGAAGACCCGCAGCCCCTCGGCGGGAGCGCCGAGGAAGGTGAGCCGCGGTTCGCTGGAGCCGTCCGGGAGCACGGGGTGAAAACGGTCGGTGAGATCCAGCGCTCCGGGCACGAAGTCCTCGGCGCCGACCGGGCCGAGGTTGCGCCACAGCCGTACCAGACCGCCGTCGAGCAGCGAGCGGTACAGCGGCAGCACGTCGCGCTGCGGATCGAAGGGATGCACCCGGCCCTCGACCACTGTCTCGACCGTCCGTACGACACCGGTGCGGCCGCCCGTCACGGTGAACGCTGCGGCGCCCTCGCCCACTGGACGCACCGTCGGCTCCGGCCCGACCGACAGGTCGAGGAGCCCGGTGTCCAGCAACGCCAACACCTTGCGCATCGGCTCCAGGCCAGCGCCGTTAGAGAGCCGGTTGTAGTGGCGCAGATGGGTGCGGACGAAGCGGCGGTGGGAGTCGGGGGTCAGACCGCCGAAGTCCACGGCCTCGCCGAACACGGCGCGCAGATCGCGCCAGACGCCGTCGCAGGCCGCCTTGACCGCGTTGCGCAGGTTGCCCTCCAGGGCGTCGCGATGGTCCTGGCGCAGATGGGCGGCGGTCCGCCGGGCCCAGTCGGCGCCGTCGTCACCACGTCGGGCCGAGCCGGCCGGCAGCGGGTCGAGCAGCGCACGCCAGTCGAACCCGCCGTCCGGGTCCGTGTCGCCGAGCGGCGCCTCAAGGGCCCGGACCAGTGCGTCGGCGCCCTCCTCGCCCCACGGCCCGTGCCCCGCCAGGAAGTTCTGGTACGCCTCGGCCACCGCATCGCCCAGCGGACGTACGGCGGTGTCGCCCCGCAAAGTGCGGTGGTGGACCCACGCCATCTCCAGGCAGACCAGCGGCACCAGGTGCCGATCGAAGTCGAGTGGTCGGCGCCCGTCCGGCAGTGCCACCCCGACCCGGGAGCGCAGGGCGCGCACCGCGTCCACCGTGAAGAAGACCCCGGTGTGCTCCAGCCGGGCCGGGGCGGCCACCTTGCCGTTCAGCGGCCGGCCCGAGACGGGCACCCCACTGGGGCTGACCGCGATGATCACGGAGGGCTCGCGGCCAGCCGACACATAGCGCAGCCCGTGGGGTGCCGCGCCCGGGTCGGGCACGAAGGTGCCACCGCGCCCCTCGGTCAGTTGCAGGCAGACGTCGATGGCGGTGAGCCCGAGTCCGCGTACCGCCACTGGCCGGTCGGGCCGTACTGCCCGTTCGTCGAGGCGCTCCGCCAAGGGATATGGCGTCGACACATACCCCTGATGAGCCGCGAGTTGTTCCTCCTCGCTGCCCGGGGCGGGCGTGTTCCAGGAGTGGCCCGTGACGAACAGGATCTCGTCGGCGAGGAGTTCGCCGCCGTCGGCGGAGCGCAGCCGGAAGCGGCGGGCGTCCGCGGGTGCCGTGGCGCCAGCGCGGGTGACGTCCGTGACCTCGGTGCCGCGCAGTTCGACCGTGACCCCCGGAACGCTCCGGAGCCGGTCGGCGTAGCCCAGGAACAGCTCGCGCAGGGCCAGGCCGTGGACGTAGCGCCTGGGCACGTCGTGCGGGCGCAGATCGAAGTCGGGGTGGCCGGTGCGGGCGTGGCGCTCGGCGCACCACTCCTGGAAGGTGGGCCGCAGCTGGCGGGGCAGCAGCTTGCGGGGCGGGTCGCTCGACTCGTCAGGGGCGAAGGCGATCTGCCCAGCCACCCGGTTGAGGTAGCCGGTGGGCGGCTGTGCGTCGCTGTGCACCTCACCCGCGCCGGCCCGGCCGCCCCGCTCGAAGACCACGATCCGGACCGGGCCGGCCGGGGGAGCGTCGGGCAGCACGGCTGCCAGGTGCGCCAGGGCGTAGGTGCTCATGGGGCCGCCACCGACCACGACGACACAGTGGGTGGTCATCTCAGTTGCCCCCCGCTCCGTCAGCCCGCGGTCGGCTGCGCGCCACTGAGCATCTTCTGGAAGCGGCGCAGCAGCGGGAAGGGCACTGTCCGCTCGACGTGGAAGCCGAGCTGCTCGTTGTATGTGTACTCGACCGGGTCCTTCTGGCTGAGCTGGGACAGACCGCGGGCGACCTGTTCCAGATAGCCGGGGAACTGCGACTGCATGGCGTACACCACGCTGTAATAGAGGTTGCGGCCAAGCGAGAAGCACGGGTAGCGGGCGTCGTAGTTCTCCAGCGAGAACTTTGGGAAGCAGCCGTCGATGATGCGCTTCGGGCACAGCCACAGCGGCAGCACGAGCGTCGTCTCGCCGATCTGCCGCTTCGGGAAGGCGGCTGGCTTCAGGCCCGTGGTGACCCGGAAGAGGTTCTCGCAGACGATGTCCTCGAGATTCACGCCGGTGGCGATGTACGGCGTGCCGATGTCCTGGGCGGCCTTGGAGAGCGCGAGACGGATCAGCAGCGTGCCGAGGAACTCGAAGTCGTCGCCCTGGAATTCACGTTCGAATCGGTCGATGAGATCGACGGAGTCGGCCGGAATTCCCAGCAGCTGCTTCACCTCTTCGGCCTCGATCACGGTCAGTTCGAGGCCGTACTTCTCACACAGT
This sequence comes from Streptomyces sp. NPDC005811, assembly GCF_040630405.1. NCBI lineage: Bacteria > Bacillati > Actinomycetota > Actinomycetes > Kitasatosporales > Streptomycetaceae > Streptomyces > Streptomyces sp. NPDC005811. Next base: position 113,170 of record NZ_JBEXXK010000010.1, on the reverse strand, counting down.
ATCTGGGCACGCGGCACGCCGGCGTCCCAGTCCGGAATGCCTTTGAGGATCACTGGGTGGACGGTGACGCCGTGATCGGACAGCTGACTGAGGCCGTACAGCAGGGCGTTGCTGTCACCGCCGCCGCTGACGCCGACCACTAGGTCCGCGCCCGCCGGCACGTTCGCGCGGATGGTGTCGCCGACCCGGTCGGCGATGATCTGGCGGCATTCCTCGGGACTCAGCTTCTTCAGGAACGACTCGGCCAGGCCAGTCTCGTTGTCGAGCCGCTGGTAGACGTACTCGGTCGCTTCCTCGCCCGGGTGGTCGCTGTCGATCGTCTTGAAGTCGTCGATCGAGAAATTGAATGGATTCACATTGCGGTTGAAGTAGAGCAGGATTTCGGACGCGTCCTCGAACTCGGCCAGAGTACGGTCGAGTGAGGGCGAAAGGCGAGGATCCCCGCCGGATTCCGGAACGATATAAGCCGCGACCGCGGACCACGGAACACGGTTTCGATTGAGGATGTCGATAAGGCGCTCATCCGCAGCGCCACTCAGCGGCTGGCGCCCGTGCGAGGTCACAACTGAAACCGTGGGAAGTGCTTGGGGCGAAGAGTCGGTCATGACCTTTTCCTATCCAGCATCGAAGGCGAGCGATGACGAGTGAGGTACATGCTGACGAAATGCGCCGGGTGGGCCGTCGTCCAAACGGCGGTCCACCCGGCGTTTCAATTACTGCGCGCCGGTCTCGCAGCTCGCGCCGGTGATGACCTCGAGGCCGTGCTTCGAGGCCGGCACGAAGGAACCGGCGGCGCGGAAGGCCTCCAGCTCACGGATGCCCAGGACGGCGCGCTCGGCGGCAACACTGGAAGGAATGAGCTCGACGACCTCATTCTTCAGGTTGAAGTTGCCGCTCTGCACAGCGGTGGAAACAGCTTCACGCATGTAGGCCACCCTCCTTGATGTGTCTGACGGGAGGAATTTCCCGCAGTCCGGAGATTAGCTGGACGTCGGTCGAATCCGTCAAGGTCGGCATTAGGTACCTGACTGAGAAATGAACTCGAAATTTTTTACCCAGGGCGACCTTGACAGAACTTGAGTCCCGCACGGGAACTGAAACGGCGTCCATATTGGTCTTGAATGTCCATTCCTTCGTAGTGTGCGGCGCCGATACTCGACCGAACTTGTCTCGCCTGGAGGAGGTGCAGTGAGCCATTCCCAAATCGCGTCTCACGTGATTCGGTCCGAAAATGCGGAGCTGCTAGCATCCGAGCGACTACGACACCGCGCACCGTTACGGGGGGGGAAGGTTCGATGGCAACGCTCGACTGGTCGACGCTGACCCGCAGCCAGACCAAAAGCGATCTCTACGCCCGCGAGACCTACTTTCGCGAGGGCCTGAGCGACGCGGAGGAGGTGCTCGGCGCCGAGGCACTCGCCACCGTACTGCTGGACACGGCCCTGCTGATGGTCAAACCGGACGGGCTGGCTGCGGGCGTGCTGCCCCCCGTCCTGGAATACCTGACCGAGCACGGATTCACCCCGGCCGCAGTACGCGAGTTCCGCTTCCAGCCCTTCCACTGGCGGGAGTTGTGGCGCTACCAGCTCACCTCGGCCACGCTCGACCGGCTCGCCGTCAACGAGCTGTTGCTGGGGGTCGGCCCCGCCCTGTTCCTGCTGCTACGGGGGGGACCGGGGCACCGGCTCCCGGGAGCGGTAAGGCTGTCCACGCTCAAGGGCTCCGCCACCCTGGAGGCCCAGAAGCCCGGCACCCTGCGCAGCCTCCTCGGCCAGCCGAACCGCGTGCTCAGCTATGTGCACGTCGCCGACGAACCGGCGGACCTGCTGCGCGAACTGGGCCTGCTCTTCGACGCGTCCGTCCGCCGCGAACTTCTCGAGAGCCTGCGGGGTGACACCCTCTCCTCCCGCGACAAGGACGCCCTCGACGCCGCACTGGAGCGCTTCGCCGCCCCCACCCGCTCCCTGGCGCCGACCGACGCGTTGCGCCGAGTGGCCGAGGCGGTGGACCGGGCCGAGCCCGGCCCGGCTGCCGAGTCGGCACGGCTACGGCTCGACCGGATGGCGCGGGGCGAGCGGGTCGAATGGCGCCCGTTCATGGCGGACCTCGCCACGGCGGGCGTCCGTCCCGACCGCTGGGATCTCGCGGTGCTGGGAACATATTTCATCGTCTACGACGAGCCGGGATACCCCAAGACGCTCACGAATCCCGACTCGGAGTGGTGGACGGCAGACACGCAGCTTCGCTAACCGCTGTTCCTGCACTGCGGTTCGTGGAGAGCCGGGAAGTCCACGGAGAGTCGGACGCTCGTAGACAGCCGGGCGTTCGTAGAGAGCCGGAAGAGAGAGACCGCATGACCAGCGCACCCGTTGCACGCGACAGCCGGATGCCGGGCGAGGACCTGTGGCCCGCCCTGACCGTCTCGGCCACCAAGACGGAACTCTTTGCCGAGGATCTCTACTTCCGCGAATGCTGGGCGGACGCGCTCGACGTCTTCGGTGCGCCCGCCGCGGCAGGTGCGCTCGCTCCCCTCGGCCTGCTGAGCTTCAAGTGCGACGGTATGGCGGCCCGCCGCGCCGACCGCACCCTGCGCTACCTCGCCGACCAGGGGTTCAGCATCCTCGGAAGCTCCCGAATCCGGCACAACCGGCACTCGATGCGCGAGCTGTGGCGCTACAACTGGCACGTCTACACGACCGACCGGCTCGCCCTGATGACGCTGATGCACAGTGTCAGCGAGTCGCTGCTGCTGATCGTCCGCGACGACCGGTTCGACTCCGAGGTGCCCGGCTCGGTCAGGCTGGCCGACCTCAAAGGCTCAGCCGATCCCGAAGCGCGCGGCCCCGAGCATCTCCGCACGGTGCTCGACCCGCCCAACAAGATCATCAACTTCGTCCATGTGGCCGACGAGCCCGCCGACATCGTCCGTGAGGTCGGCATCTTCCTGGACCGGCCCGAGCGCCGCGCCCTGCTCGCCGAGGTACGGCAGGCCGATGTGGAGCGGGCCACGCGGCAGGCCTTCGAGGAGGCGGCCCGGCTGGAGGCCGAGGTCCCGGCGAGTGACTTCGACTTGGACGCCGCGCTTAAGCGGGCCGAGGCGGTGACCGAAGCGGACGTCCTTGCCCGGATCCGCTTCGCTGTCTCAGGTGGTGCCCGGCTGACCTGGAACGAACTGCGCACCCTCCTCGACCCGGCGGATACGGCCATCGGCATCTGGGACTTCGTCAGGATCGCCACGGAGGTCCTGGACGCCGACCGCCCAGCCTCGGCCGACCTGCTGCCCCCGAGCTCGGCCGCCGAGTGGCGGGCGGCGGGCAGCCAGCTGACCCGCTAGGGTCGGCCCTTCATGGAGGTGGCCGGGTGATGCCGTCGGAGCCGGGTGACCGGGGACGCCGCAGTTGTCCACGGACGCGGAAGTGCCTCGGAAGGGCCAAGCGGCCCGGAAGTACCGTCGGTATCCATGACAAGACACCGGCCGCTTCACCGGACGGCTTGCTTGGCAGCGGCCTCCATGCGGAGCCCGCAGGTCCCGGTCTGGGCCGGGGCCTGACCGATGCCCTGCGTCACACGGTTCGCACCGGATGCCTCGCGTCGGGCACCCGGCTGCCGTCCCACAGCTCCCTCGCCGCCGACCTCGGCATCGCCTGCAACACGGTCGCCGAGGCCTACGTCGAACTGGTTCCCGAGGGCTGGCTCTCCGTTCGCCAGGGCTCGGGCACGCGGGTGGCCGATCGAACGGTGACCCCGCCGGCCGACTACGGCACGGTACCTCCGCTGACCGGCGCCCAGGCACCACCCTGTGTCACCGCCGGACCTCGGCCTGGAACGCCCCCGACCTGGTCTCCGGCACCCGGCACCCCGACCTCTCCGCCTTCCCCCGCACGGAGTGGCTAGCCGACCGCCGATTTGTGGGTCAGCCACAAGCCCACATTTGGGTCGGCGGGAAGCCGCGTTCGGGCTCCCCGTGGCCAGCCGGTGGCCGGACGCCTATGGACGGTCCAGCATCGGGTGGCACAGGTCAACCTGTCGCACGTGCTCTGATCAGGCAGAACGTCACTGAGCGGCACGACTGGGCATCACTCAACACGGGTGCTCACGGTCTCGTAATGCGTAGGTCTCGGGTTCGAATCCCGAAGGCGGCTCCATGGTGAACCCCAGGTCATGCCTTTGACCTGGGGTTTCTTTGTTTCATTGACCTTGGAATCCGGGCTATTCGGACACTCGTGGTCTACGCATCGTAATGCGTGGGTTGGGGGTTTGGTTTCCGTGACGGTGCAGACCGCCTGAGGCTCTGAGCTGGGCCTTTGCTCATCCGGGAGGGTCGGCTCAGGCATACGCGATGCGGTTCGGTGGACAAGCGGTGGACAGGCGTGCGTGACCCTTCATCAGGGGCCCATTGCCGCCCTTGTGTCACCGGCGGGCACGGTCTGCTGCTGGTCGGGATCGCCCTGCCGGGCGCGGCGGGGGCGGATCGGGGCTTGAACAATCCTCGAAGGCGGTGGGTGACGCTGAGCCGGACCGGACGACCGGCTCGTCCGCCGATGACTCACCCGGAGGAGCCCAACTGGTATGAATCCGCCTTTCCTGACCGTCCTTGCCTCTGCCGACGCCCTCGTTGCCGAACCCGTCCCCGCCCCCCCCACAGCGCCGCTGTTCCGGCGTCGACGACGTCGGGAGTGCTTCGTGAACGTCGACGACGTGGACAGCGCCACGTTTCCGTTCAAGCGTGGCTGCCCGTTCGCCCTTCCGGAGGAGTAACACCCGACTGCGCGACGAGGGGGTCGTGCCGCAGATGCCGATGGCGGCCGGCGGCCACGCCTGGATCGTCACGCGGTACGAGGACGTCCGGACAGCGCTGAGCGACGACCGGCTGAGCAACGACCGCCGACACGCCAATTACCCCTCCCCGATACCGATTCCACCCGTCATGCGGACCAACGGCTCGATGCTGAGCATGGATCCGCCCAAGCACACCGCCTTCCGCAAGCTGGTCAAGGCGGAATGCACCCTGCAACGGGTGCACGGCATGGAGCCGCGGGTGCAGCAGTTGGTGGACGAGTACGTGGACCGCTTCGCCGACGGCGGAGGCCCCAAGGACCTCGTCTTGCAGTTCTCGATGCCGCTGACCCTGGCTGTGATCGGGGAACTGCTGGCGATCCCGGGCCAGGACCTGGGCAGTCTGTACGACGCCACCCGGGGCATGTTCGACTACGCCCGCACCCCGGAGCAGCGTAGGGCTGCCGTCGACTTCCTCGACACCTATTTCGAGGAGTTCGTCGCCGCCAAGTACAAGACCCCGGGCGACGACATGGTCAGCCGGATCATCGCCAGGAACCCGGATCTCTCGCTGACGGAGATGGTGCACCTCACCCGGCTGCTGCTGAACGGCGGGCATGACAGCACCGCGAGCATGATCTCTCTCGGCGTGCTGACCCTGACCCAGCACCCGGAGCACTTCGCGGCCCTCCGCGAGAAGCCCGACACGGCCGAGCCGGTCGTCGAGGAGTTGCTGCGGTACGTCAACGTCACGGATCTGGCCACCGCCCGGGTCGCTGCCACCGACCTGGTGCTCGGCGGCAGCACGATCTCGGCCGGCGACGGGGTCTATCCGTCCACCGCGGCGGCCAACCGGGATCCGGCGGCGTTCGACAGCCCGGAGGAGTTCCAGCCGTATCGCACGGGGGAGCGCAAGCACTTGGCGTTCGGCTTCGGGCGTCACCTGTGCCTCGGGGCCGACCTGGCACGGCTGGAGCTGCGGCTGGTGTACAGCGCCCTCGCCCGCCGGTTCCCGGCGCTCCGGCTGGCCGTCCCCCTGGAGGACGTCCCGGTCCTGGACGGCGGCTTCGTCTACCGGCTGGCCGCCCTCCCGGTCACCTGGTGACCCTCGGCCGGCCTGCTCGGTAAGCAGAGTGCCGCGCGCCCTAGTCGTCGGCGGTGGCATCGCGGGTCCCGTCACCGCGATGGCACTGCAGAAGGCCGGCTTCGAGACGACTGTCTACGAAGCCTTCGAACGTACCGCCGACGGAGTCGGCGCCTTCATGAACATCGCTCCCAACGGCCTCAACGCCCTGGAGTGCCTGGACCTCGCCGATGTGGTGCGCGGGGCCGGTTTCGACACCCCTGCGATGGCGTTCTACCGGCACGATGGCCGTCGGCTGACCGGCGATATCGCTTTCGACCGGGTGCGCGGCACCGGCAACACCACGGTGCAGCGCTCGGACCTCTACATAGCGCTGCGTGAGGAGGCCGAGCGCCGAGGCATCCCGATCGAGTACGACTCGCGGATCACCGAGGCCAAGACGGTCGACGGCACGGTGCTGGCGACCTTCGCCGACGGCCGGCAACTGGAGGGCGACTTCCTGGTCGGCGCCGATGGCCTCAACTCACGGGTGCGGACCATCATCGACCCGGCCGCGCCGAGCCCCCGGTACGTCGGCGTGCTCAACGCCTGGGGCCTGCTGCCCGCATACCCAACCCGAGAGGCACCCGGCGTGATCCGGATGTTCTTCGGCCGCAAGTGCTTCTTCATGTACACCCAGGCCCCCAGCGGCGAGCTGCGCTGGTACGCCAACCCGCCGCGCGAAGTCCGCCCGGACCCGGCGTCGCTGCGCGGCGGTGACGCCTGGCGAGACGAACTGGTCGGCCTGTTCAGGCGGGACCGGATGCCGGTCGCCGACATCATCCGGGTCACCCCGGACGTCCCGGCGCCGTTCCTCAACTGCGACCTGCCCAGCCTGACCCGTTGGCACCGCGACCGCATGATCGTCATCGGTGACGCGGCGCACGCGGCCTCGCCGACCTCCGGATCGGGGGCCTCGATCGCGATGGAGGACGCGGTCACGCTGGCCAAGTGCCTGCGGGACAGCTCTGATCCGGACGAGGCGTTCCGTCGGTTCGAGGCCGTCCGGCGCACCCGAGTGGAGGCTGTGGTGGCCCAGGGCAAGCGCAACATCGAGGGCAATCTGAGCGGCCCGGTGCGCAGCCTGGTCCGCAACCACTTCATCGCGCGGACCTTCAGGAAGCCGGCCAGCGACGGCCGTCGGACGCTGTGGATGCACGAGCACCGGATCGACTGGGATGCGCCGGTCGAGAGCGCCGGGGCCGAGGCGCGCGCCTGAGGCGACACGGGAGCGGCAACGGGCCGGGGTGCGGCAGGGGCAGAGTCCTCCGCCGCACCGCTGTCGCGTCCAGGCACGATGCACACGACCGGGTGTATCCGGCCGTCAGCCGGCAGACGGCGGTCAGCGGATGTCCGCAATCCGTGGATGGTGGAGAGCATGAACGCTGTCACGCCCTTCCGCATCGACATTCCGCAGGCAGACCTGGATGACCTGAACGACCGGTTGGCCCACACCCGTTGGCCCGACCAGTTGCCGAACGTCGGATGGTCTTACGGAATCGAGCAGAACTACCTGGCCGATCTGGTGGAGTACTGGCGCACCGGCTACGACTGGCGTCGGCACGAGGCCAGGCTCAACGCTCTCCCGCAGTTCAGCACCGAGATCGACGGCCAGCATGTGCACTTCCTGCACTTCCTGCACGTCCGCTCGCCCGAGCCGGACGCCCTGCCGCTGGTGCTGACGCGGGCTGGCCCAGTACCGTCAACGACTTCGTGGACATCATCGGACCCCTGACCGATCCCGCCGCGTACGGCGGCGACCCGGCAGATGCGTTCCACGTCGTCGCCCCGTCCGTGCCCGGCTTCGCCTTCTCCGGGCCGACCCGGGAGACCGGATGGGGCGTCGGGCGCACCGCGCGGGCCTGGGCCGAGCTGATGCAACGGCTGGGCTACACGCGGTACGGCGCGCAGGGCGGTGACTTCGGCAGCCTGGTCTCGGCCGAACTGGGCCGCGTCGACCCCGCACACGTGCTCGGCGTGCACGTCAACGCGCTGGTCAACGCCTCCACCACCACCGACTCCGATCGGCTCGACGCGCTGCCGGAAGCCGATCGGGAGCAGGCGCGGCGCAATCAGGTGTGGTGGCAGTCCCACTCCGGCTACGCCACCCAGATGAGCACCCGCCCGCAGACGCTGGCCTATGCGCTCAACGACTCCCCGGTCGGCCAACTCGCCTGGAACCTGGAGTGGTTCGTCGACTGGGACCCGACGGGGACCAAGCAGGCCCGGATCGACCACGACGCCGTACTGACCGACGTGTCGATCCTGTGGCTGACCGGGACAGCCGGGTCCGCCGCGCGGATCTACCTGGAGGGTGGCCAGGAAGCCTGGGGTGTGCGGCCCGAGCGCTCGCCGGTCCCGACCGGGGTGGCCAGTTTCACCGGCGACCGGGCGATCCGGGGGCTGGCGGAGCAGACGCATCACGTGACGCGCTGGTCGCGGTACTTCAGCGGCGGGCACTTCGCCTCGCTCCAGGCGCCGGACGAACTCATTGCGGACGTCCGGGCCTTCTTCCACGGGCCGTGGCATGCCGCTGAGCGTCGCGGTGTGCTGTGCTGTGCGTCGTGTTGCGTCAGCGTCCGGCGGAGTCCTCGGACCCCCAGCCGCCGGAGCCTGAGTCGGCGCCGTCCGAGTCCGTGGACCCGGAGTCGGTGGACTTCTTGGCTCCCCAGTTCTTCGCCGCGGCCAGCGCGGCCGGGGAGACCCCGGGCACGGCCAGTCCTGCCAGGATGCCGATCAGCGGGAAGGCGGTCGCGACCAGGAACGCCACCCGGTAGCCGTCCGCACTCGCTCCGGCGGTGAGGCTGTCCGCGTGGCCGGCCACCACCGCCGCCAGGATGCTCAGCCAGAGCGCGCCGCCGACCTGTCGGCTGGCGTTGAGCAGACCGGAGACCAAACCGGCCTGGGTATAGGGGACATTGGCGGTGCCGGCCATCGTGACGGTCGCCGAGACGAAACCCTGCCCCGCGCCGAACAGCAGCGACGGGCCGAGCAGGTCGTGGACGAAACCGCCGTCGGTGGTGACGAACGACAGCCAGATCAGTGCCGCCAGCGACAGGGTGCTGCCCGCCACCAGGACGGGCTTCGGGCCCAGCTTGGTGATCAATTGCGGGGCCAGACCGCGCGCGGTGGTGACGATCGCCAGCGACAGCGGCAGGTACGCCAGGCCGGTCTCCAACGAGTCGTAGCCGTAGACGAACTGCATCAGCAACGTGAACAGGAACAGCACGCCCACCAGAGCGGCGCTGGTGGTGAAAGAGACGACGTTGAGGAGGAAGAACGCCACCAGCAGCACACCGGCGACCAGCGACCCGACGGTCACGGTCGAGTCCCAGCCCTTGTCCTGGGACTCCACGATGCCCAGCACGATCGCCATCAGGCCGCCGGTGACGGCGACCGCTCCGATCGCGTCGATCCGCCGGTCGGCCCGCTCGGCCCGGGACTCGGGGACCACGGCCAGCACCAGGACCATCAGCGCGACCCCGATCGGGACGTTCACCAGGAAGATCCAGCGCCAGGACAGCCACTCGGTGACGACGCCGCCGACCAACGCGCCGATGGCGCCGCCGCCGGCCGCGACCGCACTCCAGGTGCCGAACGCCTTGACCTTGCCGGCCGGATCGGTGAACGAGGTGAACAGCACGGTCAGCGTCGCGGGCGCGAGCACCGCACCGCCCAGGCCCTGGATGCCGCGCGCGATCAGCAGCGACTCCGGGTTCCAGGCCAGGCCGGCCACGAGGCCGGCGGCGGTGAACAGGGCCAGTCCCAGCGCGAAGATCCGCCGTCGGCCGAACAGGTCGGCCAATCGGCCGCCGAGCAGCAGGAAGCCGGCGAAGATGATCGTGTAGGCGTTGATCACCCATTGCAGGGTGCTTGCCGAGAAGCCCAGCGCGTCCTGGATCGGCCGCAGCGCCACGTTCACGATCGATGCGTCGAGCACCACCATGAACTGTCCGACGCAGCAGGCGAGAAGGATCAGCCCCAGCCGGGACCGGGCACTGCCGGGCGTACGGGTCACACTGTCGGTCGCAGCCATCTGTCGACATCACTCCTTGGATTCGTCCGGTCGTCCTCGACGGTGCCTCGCCCGACCGGTGGTACCCGTCGCGCCCCGTCGTGGGGCCGGGCGCAGGGCAGACGCCAGGAGAGATGGCGGACGACTTCGGACCTACATTGACCAGGGACGGGCAGCCAATTGAATTGAGGACCGATCCTGTCCGCCATGGCCGATAGCTCAGCGGCATGCTGGAGACCTCGGCACGCCTGCTCCGCCTGCTGTCGTTGCTGCAGACGCGGCGCGAATGGACCGGAGCGGAGCTGGCCGGACGACTCGACGTCACCACCCGCACCCTGCGTCGGGACGTCGACCGGCTGCGCGAGCTCGGGTACCCGGTGAACGCCCGGATCGGCGTCGGCGGCGGCTACCAGCTCGGCGCCGGCGCGGAGATGCCTCCGCTGCTGCTGGACGACGAGGAGGCGCCGGCCGTGGCCTTCGGACTCCAGTCCACCGCCGTCGGGCCGGTGGCCGGCATCGGCGAAGCCTCACTGCGGGCCCTGACCAAGCTGCGGCAGGTCATGCCGTCCCGGCTGCAGAACCGGCTGGATGCCCTCCAGGTCGACATCATGGACCGCCCGCAGGCCGCTTCGGCGGTGGGGGCGCAGGTCCTGGCCGCCGTCGCCTCGGTGTGTCACGCCAGGGAGCGGCTGCGCTTCGACTACACCGCAAGGAACGGCACCCACACCCGGCGCGAAGTCGAGCCCCACCGGGTCGTCCAGGCCGACTCCCGGTGGTACCTGGTGGCCTGGGACGTGCAACGGGAGGACTGGCGTTCGTTCCGGGTGGACCGGATGACGCTCAAGAGCCCCACTGGGCCGCGCTTCACACCCCGCCACTTGCCCGAGGGCGGCGCTGCCGCGTTCGTGGCCCAGGGCTTCAAACGGGCCTTCACCAAAACGCGGGCCCGGGTGCGGCTGCACGCCCCGATCGACCAGGTGGCCGGCCGGGTGCCCGAGGGCTGGGGCACCGTCGAGTGCGACGAAGCCGAGACCTGCGTGGTGTCACTGCGCGGCGAGGAACTGCGCGACATCGCTCAATGGTTGGCCGTCTTCGAGGTGCCGTTCACCGTGCTCGACCCACCCGAACTACGTGATGCCTGCCGGGAGTTCGCCCAGCGGCACGCCGAACTGGCGGCGCGCTACCGCACCTGCTGAGCGCCTGAGCATTGGGGTGCTGCGGCTCCCACCACCCACTACCCCAAGGACACGTGTGGCCCTCCTCACCGACCGGGCCCTCAACCGCGCCACCCTGGCGCGCCAGCACTTGCTGCGCCGGAGCGACATGCCGGCCCTGCGGATGATCGAGCACCTGGTCGGTCTGCAGGCCCAGGCGCCCTATCCGCCGTACACCGGGCTGTGGACCCGGCTGGCCGGCTTCCGGCACCAGGAGCTGGCCGACCTGCTGACCGACCGCTCGGTGACCAGGCTGCTGCTGTATCGGGGCACCGTGCACCTGGTGAGCGCCGCCGACTGCCTGGCACTGCGCCCGGTCGTACAGCCGGTGATCGAGCGGATGTACGTGACGGCGCGGGCGGTACGGGAGGTCGGCGACCCGGCGCTGGTGGCCCAGCACGCCCTGGAACTGCTGGAGAAGGGGCCGATGACCCCGAAGGAGCTGGGCGAGGCGCTGGCCGAGCGGATGCCGGGCGTGGCGCCGCGGCGGCTCGCGGACGTCTCCCGGGCTCGGCTGGCGCTGGTCCAGGTGCCGCCACGCGCCGTCTGGGGGGCGGGTGGGGCGACCCGCTACGCCACCGCCGAGTCCTGGCTCGGCGCACCGGCCGAGGCCGCCGCGCTGCCCGCCGTGATCCGCCGCTACCTGGCCGCGTTCGGCCCCGCGACGGTCGCCGATGTGCAGGCGTGGTGCGGGTTGACCAGACTGCGGGAGGTGACCGACACGATGTCCGATCTGGTACGGATGCGCGGCACGGGTGGCGCCGATCTGCTGGACCTGCCAGACGCGCCCCGCCCCGACCCCGGCCTGCCGGCGCCCGCACGCTTCCTGCCGGACTTCGACAACGTCGTGCTCTCGTACGCCGACCGCAGCCGGATCGTCCCCGAGCTGTTGCGCAAGAACCTGTTCCTGCGCAACGGTATCGTGCCCGGATCGATCCTGGTCGACGGCATGGTGGCCGGCCTCTGGCGGGCTGACGGGGGGCTGGTCACCATCTCGCCGTTCCGGCCGCTGGCTGCCCAGGAGATCGCTGAACTGGACACAGAGGGAAGGAAGTTGGCCGGCTTCCTCGCGGCTGCCGGTGAGACCCCGGACGTCCGATTTGCCACGCCGGCTGACTGACCGGCCCGAAGCCGCCGCTGCCGCGCCGACGCGCCATGACGCATCGTCAGGCCCCTGCGGGCAGTAGCGGCCGGGTGCCCTCCTGCGCCCGCGGGTCAGTCGGGCGCGTCCGTGACCACCAGCCGGCTCTTGATCAGCCAGGAGTCACCGTCCGGCACCAGAACGTCCTCGCAGGTCGTGCTGGACCGCAGCGTGGGCCCGTCCGCCGCGGTGATCTGGAAGACCAGCGCGTAGCTGCGTACCCGCAGGGCGTAGCCTTCTCCCTCGCCCTCGCCCCCGCTCTCGGCGGAGATGTCCGCCATACCGAGCCAGTGCCGCCGTGCGATGCCCTGCGCCCGGAGTTGCTCGACGGTGCGGGTGGCTCCGGCGACGATCTCCTCTCGCCCCCGGGCGGGAACCGGATGAGAGCCGACGGTGAACGTGCCGTCCTCGGTGAAGAAAGCCGCCCACTTCACCCTCGACGCGACCAACCGCCAAGGCCGCCTTTCCCCCGGTGACCGCATCCTCTTCACCGCCTTCGGCGGCGGCATGAACCTGGCCGCCGCCCTCTGCACCTGGTCCGCCCTCCCCCCCAAACCGCCAGGCCGACCCGCCACCCTCCCACCGCGAACGCACCCGGCTGGACGAGCAGCAGGCCGCCTTCGGGGGCGTCGAGGCTGGAGTGCCGTCCAACAGACCTTGACCGGAGGGACGGTTGGGGGTCATGGCATCCGCGCTGACGGTCCAACACAGGACGGCACAGCCCCGAAGGCGGCTCCGGCGAAGACCAGGTCACGTTGATCGTGACCTGGTCTTTCTGTTGTCAGACGAAGAGCGGTATGGGGTTCAACCTCTCGTACGGGGTGGGCTCTTGGAGGCGGCCGGTCTTCACCGGTACGTCGAACAGGCGGCCCGGTGCGAACCGGGCCCAGAAGTGGCGCAGGCCCGGCACGATCACCTTCACGACCGGTACGCCCAGGTCGGGGCGTCGCTGATCGAGCACCAGGAGTTCCAGGCCCGCGGCGCGGACGTGCGCGGTGACCGCGTGCACGTCGTCCAGGAGGTCGGGGCGGTGCGGGGCGGGCCAGTGTCCGGGGCCGCGCGGCGCCACCTGCGGATCGGGCGTGAGGTACGGCTGGCCGGCGGTCGTGGCGTGCCGCCACCAGTGTGTCGGCTCGGGATCGTCGATCCGGTACCCGGACCCGTCCGGCAGCACGTCGGACACCGCGGGCAGCAGCTGTCCCATCTCGGTGAGCGCGCGCCGCAGTGCCGTGCGCGGGTCGAAGTGGGCGCCGAACCCGAAGATGACGTCCTCGGCCGGTTTGTCCACGCGGCGGGAGAGCGCCGCCATGACGGGGATGCCGAAGTCCGAGGTCAGGTCGAGGACCCAGATGTCCCGGTGGACGCGCCGGTATCCGTGGCGCAGCCGCTCCACGTACGACTCGTCGAAGGCGTCCAGGTCGACGGCGGGCTGCGGGGTGCGGTTGTACCACCACAGGGCGACCGCGTCCCGTTCGACCAGTTCTAGGAAGCCCTGCAGGAGGGCGTCCTCGGGGCTGCTGCCGGCGGCGTTGCCGTTCGAGTCGGCCCACAGGCCGTCGCCGGCCCCGCCGTCCGTTCCCGCTCCCGTTCCGGCGCCGCCGCCCGCGAAGTAGAGCATCGACGTGGGCAGCAGACGCCGGGTGTGGTGGGTCAGGGACCAGACGGGGGTCCAGTCGGTGGGCCGTGTCTCGTCGAAGGGGGCGCTGACGTGCTGGAACCGGGAGTGGGTCGCGTTCCAGCGCTCCCGGTGGGCGTACTGCCGGTCCGCGTACAGCTGGCAGTCGTTCGGGTGCACGGCCGCAGAGCCGAGGCCGCGGTAGGAGTCCCGTACCACCGGCTCGTCGCCGTGCAGGGTTCCGCTGTAGCGCTCCACCGCCTCGCACAGGGCGCTGGCGCGGGCCTCCGTCTCGGTCAGGCCCTTGCCGCCGCTGAGCGCGCGCAGTCCGGAGCGCAGTCCGGCGAGGGTCGCCGACGCCATCGCCAGGTTGTGACCGGAGACGTAGGAGGTGACGAAGTCGGGGCAGCCCGGCGCCGGTCTGATCTCCTTGACGACACCGGTCACCGGGTTCACCAGATGGCCGTACGTGCTGAGCATCTGCTGTGCCGTCAGCGCCCGGTGGCCGCCGCCGGTGGTGACCGCCTTGAGACGGGAGACCGGCCGGAACGGGGCGCGCACCCGGCGGGCGACGAGATCGGGATCCCCGCACTCGGGGCACTGCGGGCGCCTGCTCACCGGATGTGAGGCGGTGCGCAGCCGGACCGTGTCCAGGGTGTGGATGTGGCCCTGCTCCGGATCGCGTACCCCGGCCAGCCACTTCGCCGTCTCCAGGACGGCGATGCCGATGGCGAGCGAGCGTCCGGCGGCCAGGGACGCGACGGGGCGCGGCGGCGGTCCGTCGAGCCCGAGAGCTCGCTGCACCGGTACCTCCGCGTGGCGGTGGCCGCGCAGCCGTACCGAGAGGCAGTGCCAGCAGGGGCCGTCGTCCGGCTGGAACACCGGACCGACCCACGGGTCCGCCCCGCACAGCTTCGCGAGCAGCCACGGCTGCCCGGCGGCGCGGTGCGCCGCGTCCACCGCGGCGAGTTGAGGGGACAGATAGTCGTCGCACAGGACGAGGGACAGGTCGGCGGCGGTGCCGGGCGGGGCGATGGCGATCCCCTCGGCGCGACAGGCCCGCGCCACGGGCTCCACCGCCACTCCGGGCAGCGCCTGGACCGCGACGGTGGCACCCGCGACGGTGGCCGCGGCGCGCCCGCCGTCCAGGCCGATCAGGTCCCAGTACGCCTCGGCGGCCGGGTCCGTGTGCCGCCGTCCGGGACCGCCGTACCGCAGCAGACCCGCACCGTCCAGGGCACGCAGCGCCGCCTCGGCGTCCTCGATGCCGAGCACCGGGGCGGCCTCGCGCAGCACGGCCTGCGGGCTGCGCGTACCGTCCAGCAGCGGCACCAGGACCTCCGCCTGTGGACCGTGCAGTGCCGTGACGCCGCGGCGTGACACCAGGTACGTCGCGTCGTCCGGCAGGACCGTGGGGTGGAGGTGGCTCTTGAAACCCACCAGGACACCGTCCCCCGCAGCGAGCACGGGGGACCCGTCCCTCCGTACGTCGGAAGGAGTCACGCGTCGGGCCGTCCCGCCCTCCGCGCGGCGACCGGAACAGCGGTCTCGGCCAGGATGCAGAACGTGGAGAGCGCGACCGTGTGGTCCGCCACCGAGTCGAGCTCCTCGATCACGAGGGCGGACCGGGCGGGGCGGGCGGGAACGGCGCCGTCGGCGCCGGCGGCCTTCAGCTGAATGCCGGAGGAAAGCAGATTCATGTGTCATCCCTTGGTGTATGTGGTGTGTGTTGCTGTTCCTCGTTGGTGCTGTGTGTGCGGCTCCGGGGAAAATTCTGCAAAGTTCGCCTCGCTGCGCACAGTGCCGGTGTCATCACTGCGAGATGAAGATTTCACGGGGTCCGGAAGTGGCCCTTTAAGGCTCCGCTTGATCACGGTGATCCGTCGGATGCCGCGCGGCTACGCTCCCGGCACAGCTTCCCGTTCGCATTGCTGTCGGTTTCCGTACGCGAGGAAGAAGGCCCCGTGAATGCCGTGACCGCCGCCCCGCCCTACGGCCAAGTGCTTCGGCTCGACGAGCTGTTGCGGACCGCCCGCGTCCACGACGACGACGTGGACCACGTCCTCTTCCTGGCCACGCATCAGTCCTGCGAGATCCTCTTCGCCGTCGCCCTGCGCCATCTGGAGGAGATCCGCGCGGCCCTGGACGCGGGCGACGCGGACCGGGCCGTCCGCAGGGCCGCCCCGCTGCCGCGGCTGATGGACACGCTGACCCGGCACTTCGACGGGCTCGCGACGCTGACCCCGGCCGCGTTCGAGGACATCAGGACCACCCTGGGCGACGCCAGCGGATTCCAGTCCGCGCAGTTCCGTGAGGTCGAGTTCCTCTGCGGTCTGCGTGACTCCCGCTACCTGACCACGGCCGGCTTCACCGAGGGGGACCGGGTCCGGCTCGAGGCGCGGCTCGGGGAACGGTCGGTGGCCGAGGCCTACCGGGACTTCGCCGACAGGTGTGCGGACCGGGCGGCCGCGGAGCGAGTGCGGCTCGCCCTCCTCGAGTTCGACGACGCCGCGGCCGTCTGGCGGGCCCGGCACGCCGTGCTCGCCGAGCGGTTCCTCGGCACCGCCGTGGGCACCGCCGGATCCGAGGGCGCCGGATACCTGTGGCGGGCCGCCCTGCGCCGGATGCTGCCCGACGTCTGGACCCCGCTGTCATGACCGTGCCCGACACGGCCCGCACCGGCCTCGACCTGGAGTACTCGCCCAGCTCGCGCGTCAGCGACCTCGACGTCCATCTCGCGCGGTACGCCACCGACAGCGCCCGCGCACGCAGCGGCCTCCCCGTCCACCTGGACCTGCCCTGTGGCCCCCTGCCCGAGCAACGGCTCGACCTGTTCCCGGCGCCCGACCCGCACGCCCCGCTGTTCGTGTTCGTGCACGGCGGCTACTGGCAGGAGCTCAGCAAGTCCGAAGCGGCCTTCGCCGCACGGGACTTCCTGGCCGCCGGGATCTCCTTCGCGGCGCTCGGCTACGGCCTGGCGCCACGCCACCGCCTGCGCGCCATCACCGCGGCCGTCACCGACTCACTGCGCCGCATCTGCACCGGCCGCGCCCCTCTGCCCGTCACGCCCAGGGCCGTTCATCTCGGCGGTCACTCCGCGGGGGCCCACCTCGTCGCGAGCGCGCTCCTCGACGCCGAGGGCCCGCACCCCTTCGGCGCCCTCGCCTCGGCGACGCTGATCAGCGGGGTCTACGACCTGGAGCCCCTACGGCACACCTACGTCAACGACGCCCTCGGCATGGACGCCGGTGAAGCCCGCGCGTGCAGCCCGCTGCACCGCCCGCCCGCCCGGCTCCCGCGGCTCGTCGTCGCCCTCGGTGAGAACGAGACGGACGCGTTCACCGCGCAGCACCACCGGTTCGTCGACTTCGCCCGCGCGGGCGGCACCGACGTGACCGATCTCGTCGTACCCGGACGCCACCACTTCGACCTGCCCTTCGACCTCGCGGACCCGGACACGGTGCTGGGCGCCGCGGTGCTGGGGATGCTGTGCGACAGCCGCTGATCGAGCGGCTGCTGCCGTCGTACGTCGCCGGGGCCGAGGCCCGTGTCGACGCGGCGGACGACTCCCCGCACCCCGAGGAGCGGGCCGCGGTCGCCGGGGTGAGCGAGGGGCGACGCCGTGAGTTCACCACGGTCCGGCTCTGCGCCCGCCGCGCCCTGACCGCGCTCGGCCGCGCCCCCGTGCCTCTGGTACCGGACGCGCGGGGGGTGCCGCGCTGGCCCGACGGGGTGGTGGGGAGCATGACGCACTGCCGGGGATACCGGGCCGCCGTGGTGGCGCGACGGTGCGACGTGCGCGCGCTGGGGGTGGACGCCGAGCCCTGCCGCCCCTTGCGCGAGGGCGTCCTCGGCACGGTCTCGCTGCCCGGGGAACGCGCACGGCTGGCGGCGCTGACGGCGTCGCACCCCCGGCTCGCCTGCTGGGACCGGCTGTTGTTCTGCGCCAAGGAAGCCGTCTACAAGGCGTGGTTCCCCGACACCGGGACCGCGCTGACCTTCCGGGACGTCACGGTGTCGTTCGACCCGGCCGACCACACCTTCCGGGCCACCGTCCTGGCCCCGGACCGGTGTGAGTTCTCCGGCCGCTGGCTCGCGGCGGACGGGCTGCTGGTGACCGTCGCCCTCGGCGGCTGACCGGTGAGTTTCGGCGGGGGCTTAAGAGCGTGGTCCGGACGGCCGCGGCGTTCCTACGCTGACGACCGTCCGGAAGACCGCGCCGACGCCCCTGACGCGTCCCCACCCAGGAGTCCCCGTCATGGTCCATGTACCTCACCCCAGCCTGGTGCGCGGCGCGGTGCGCCCCGTCGCGGAGGCCTCCGTCGTCCATATGGTCGTACGGCATGCGCGGACCCGGCCCGACGCCGTGGCGGTGCGGTCGGCCCGAGGCGCGCTCACCTACCGGGAGTTGTGGCGCCGGGCGCTCGTCGTGGCCGCCGCCCTGGAGGAGGCGGGCGTCGGCCCCGGGGACCGGGTGGCCCTGATGGCCGCGCGTACCCCGGACACCGTGGCGGGAGCCCTCGCGGTGATGGCGCTCGGCGCGGCCTACGTGCCCGTCGACCCCGAGCACCCCGGCGAACGCGCCGCCGCCGTGCTCGCCGGCGCGGCTCCCACCGCGCTGCTGCACTCGGGCCCCGAAGCGGTCGGCCAACTGCCCGCCGGATCACTGCCGTTCATCGACGTCGCGGCCCTCCCGGACGCCGACGCACCCGACCGGAGTGCCGCCCTGCCGGGCCCGGAGGACATCGCGTACGTCGTGTTCACCTCCGGCTCGACCGGCGTCCCCAAGGGCGTCCGGGTGCCGCACGCCTCGCTCGCCAACTACGTCTCCTGGTGCGGCGGGCTGGTGGGCTCCGGGGGCACCGGCAGCCCCCTGTTCGGCAGCCTCGGCTTCGACCTGGCGATGACATCGCTGTGGGTCCCGCTCGCGCAGGGCCGCACCGTCGTGACCGTCGCCGGGCTGTGGGACCAGAAGACGCTGTTCGGCGAGCGCCCCGAGAAGTACACGTTCGTGAAGATGACTCCCTCGCACGCCCGCTTCTTCGACGTCCTCGCGCATCCGCCCCGCTACGACCGGGTGACGCGGCTGCTGATGTTCGGCGGCGAGGGCCTCGACCCGGCTCTCGTCGCCTCCCTGGGCGACCGCCTCGACGGGGTCCGCCTCGTCAACCACTACGGTCCGACCGAGACCACCGTCGGCTGCTGTGCCTTCCCCTTCGACCGTGCGACGCTGCCCGCGACGCCGACCGTGCCGATCGGCCGGCCCGCGTGGAACACCCGGGCCTATGTCGTGGACGACCAGCTGCGCCCCGTACCGCAGGGCAGTCCGGGCGAACTGGTCGTCGCCGGCCGGGCGGTCGCGGCCGGCTATCTGGGCCCGCAGCCGTCCGGTGAGCGGTTCATCGACGAGGCGGACCTCGGCGGGCCGGCGGGTCGCGCCTACCGCACGGGCGACGTGGTGGAACTGCTTGCCGACGGCACGCTGCTCCATCTCGGGCGCGGGGACGACCAGTTGAAGGTGAACGGCCACCGGATCGAACTCGGTGAACTCCGCCACCACGTGCTGTCCGTGCCGGGTGTCGCCGACGCGGTGTTCGACATCGTGCGCGGCCCGGTCGACACCCTGGAGCTGTTCGTACGGCCCGTGGCGGCCACCGGCACCGGCGCCCTGGCCACCGCCGTCCGCTCCGCCCTCGCGGCGGTGCTGCCCTCGGCCCTGGTGCCGGAGGCCGTGCACACGGTGCCGGAGATCGTCGTGACCGCCAACGGCAAGCGCGACGTCGCCGCGACGAGGTCGCTCGTGGCCTGACGGGCGCGCCCGCCCGTCGCCGCGCGCGGCCCGCATCAGTGAGCAGTCAGCGTTTCGTCAGCGCAGGTCGAGATCCTCGTTGAGCCCGGTGGACGCACACCGGGCCTTCGAATCAGACACGACCTGGAGTGTGCGACGTGGCGAACCCCTTTGACGACCCGGCCGGAACGTTCCTGGTACTGGTCAACGACGAGGGCCAGCACTCCCTGTGGCCCACCTTCGCGGAGTGCCCGGCCGGCTGGACGGTGGCCCTCGGCGAGAGCTCGCGCGACGACGCGCTCGCCTATGTGGAGGAGCACTGGACCGACCTCCGCCCGCGCAGTCTGCGCGGCCCGGCCGCCGACGCTCCGGCCGCCTGACGAGCCGGCCGGGTCGGGCGGAGGAGCGGCGGTGGCAGCGGTGGAATGGGCGATCGAGGCCGAGGGCCTGTGCAAGCGGTACGAGCGACGGCAAGCGCTCGGCGGAGTCGACCTGGCGGTGCCACCGGGAACCGTGCTCGGCCTGCTCGGCCCGAACGGGGCCGGCAAGACGACCACCGTCAGAATGCTCACGACCCTGCTCGCACCGGACGGCGGCCGGGCCCGGGTCGCCGGTCACGACGTGGTGCGGCAGCCCGCCGAGGTACGGCGGCGCATCGGGCTCGCCGGACAGTACGCCGCGGTGGACGACATGCTCACCGGACGGGAGAACCTCGTCCTCATCGGCACGTTGACCCACCTGGGCCGGCGTGCCGCGCGCGCCCGGGCCGCCGAGCTGCTCGACGGGTTCGAGCTGACCGGCGCCGCCGACCGCCCGGCGCGCACGTACTCGGGCGGTATGCGGCGCCGCCTCGACCTGGCGGCCTGCCTGGTGGCGAGGCCGTCCGTCCTCTTCCTCGACGAGCCGACCACGGGTCTCGACCCGGTCAGCAGGTCCCGGCTGTGGGCCGCGGTGCAGGAGCTGGTCGCCGATGGTGTGACCGTGCTCCTGACCACCCAGTACCTGGAGGAGGCCGACGTCCTCGCCGACCGGATCGCGGTCATCGACACCGGGCGGGTCATCGCCGAGGGCACCCCGGAGGAACTCAAGCGCACGGCGGGTGAGGAACGGCTCGAAGTGTCCCTCACCCGGCCGGAGAGCATGGCGGCGGCCGCCGACGCGCTGCGCGGCGTCGCCGTCGGCGAGCCGTCCGCGGACCCCGCCGACGGCACCGTGTCGATCGTCCTGGGCGACGGCATGCGGAGCATCGAGGCCGCCGCGGCGGCGCTGCGCCTGGCAGGCGTGGACGTCGCCGACTTCGCTCTGCGCAGACCCACCCTCGACGACGTCTTCATCTCCCTCACCGGCAAGTCGGCCTGAGCGGCGGTTGCCGTCAGCAGCGACCACGGGGGCATCACCATGCAACGAATCCACTTCACCCCTGCCGACTTCGCCCGGGTCCGGCTGCGGACGACCGCCGGCCCGCTCGTGGAGAGCGCCTTCGCGTACGGGCTGCTGGGGCGCGGCGTCGGAGCGCCGTTCGCCCGCTGGCGCAGCCAGGTCGGGGAACGGCTGGCTCGGTGTCCGCTCCCGCTGACCGGCGGCAGTGCCGCCCCTGGCCTCGACGGGCTGATCGACCTCATCGAGCGCAGTGGCCGCTCGGTCGGCACCGACGCCCGCCGGGCGGCATCCGGACCGCCCTTCCACCCGGCGGCCGCCGATCTGTCGATGGTGTGGCGGGTCGCCGTGGCACCGTACTGGGAGCATGTACGGGGCTATCTGGAGGCCGAGTGCGAGGCCCGCGGCAGGGTGCTGATGGCCGGCGGGGTGGAACTGCTGCTGACCACCCTGCACTCGAAGATCACCTGGCGTGCTCCGGTCCTGGAGATCCACGACGGCCCCGACGAGGACATCCGCCTCGACGGGCGTGGTCTGGTGCTCACCCCGTCCGTGTTCCTGGCCCACCGGCCGGGCCGGGTCACCCGCCGCCTCGCCGAGAACGGCCCGGTCGTGCTCGCCTTCGCCGCGCCGCCCGACACGCACCAGGCGGCCGGGCTGTGGGACGAGCCGGACGACAGCGGCCAGTCGCTCGGCGCCCTGGTGGGGCAGACCCGGGCCGCCGCGCTGCACGCCCTGCGCAGCAGTTGCACCACCAGCCAACTGGCCGACCGGCTGGGCATCTCGGCGGCCGGCGCCAGCCAGCACACCGCCATCCTGCGCCGGGCGGGCCTCATCACGACCCGCCGCATCCGCAACACGGTGCTGCACACGCTCACGCCGCTCGGTGTCGCCCTGCTCAAAGGCATCTCCCCTCGCCCGGCCGGACCGACGGTCAGGGCGGGGGCCGCGACGGTGCGGCGCGCGGCCTAGCCGGTTCGTCGCCGGGTGGGGGCCGGATGGGGGCCGGGTGCGGGCCGGTGGGGCCGTTCGCGCAGTTCCCCGCGCCCCTCTAAAGACGAAGGTGCCGTGCGCCGTGTCGGCGCACGGCACCCTCGTCGGCCCGCTACTCCTTGATGCCCGCCATGTCCCCGGGCCGGCCCCGCAGCACCGCGCCCGCCGCCAGCAAGGTCGTCGTCAGGGTCAGCGCCGTCGCTCCGGCCACCACCGCGACGAGGATCCACGGTGAGCCGCCGGGCAGCGCGGTGCCGAGGACGCTCATGCTCAGCGGCACCAGCGTCGCCCCGGCGACCAGGAGACCGAGAAGGATGCCGGCCAGGGCCACCAGGGACGCCTCGACCGTCATCATCTGCAGGACCTGCCGGCGCGTGGCCCCGATGAGACGCTGCAGCATGAACTCCTTGCGCCGCTCGGTCGTCGCGAGGACCTGGGTGTTGATCAGGGCGAGGGTGGCGTAGCCGACGACGACGCCGAGGACCAGGTACGCCATCCACGCCTGGGTGTCGTCCGCGTCGGCCTGCGCCGCCTCCAGGACCTCCCGTCCGGTCACCCGGAGGCCGGGCTGTTCCTTCGCCAGCCCGGACAGCGAGGCGCTCAGCCGGGCGGGGTCCGTGCCGGAGGCCGCGCTCACCAGGATCTGCGGGACGAGCCCGCCGTCCGTGTGCCCGACGAGCACCGACGCCGAGACGAGCGCGGTCTCGTATCCGCGCCGGGCGTCGACCGTGGCGACCAGCTTCAGCTTGACCTGGGTGCCGTCGCCGAGCCGCATCGGGACCAGATCACCGAGCTCACGGTCCTTGGCGTAGGTGACCGGCAGGGCCACGGAGTCGCCGGTCAGGGCGGTGAGGCTGCCCCGCACCGCGTGGAACGCGGTCGTGCGGTCCAGGCCCTGGGACGTGACTCCCTGCATCGACAGCTCGGTGGGCTGCGGTCCGGTGTCCTCGCCCTCGCTCGGCCGCATCGGCTCGTCCGGCTCGATGTAGCCGGTCGTGGGGATCTGCGCGGACGCCGCCGCCACCCCCGGCTGCCTGCGGACCGTGTCGACGAGGTCGAGCGGCAGCCCCCCGGAGGCCGACGTCACGACGACGTCCGCGCGCAGGTTGTCGTCGAACGCCTGCCGGGCGCCGTCGGACTGCGTGGTCTGCATGTAGATCAGACCGACCGCCAGGCCGCTGGCCAGCATCACCGGCATCACGGCCGACGCGAGGCGGGCCGTGCGCGCCCGCGCGTTGTGCGCGGCGAGTTCACCGGCGAGCCCGGACACCTTGCCGACGGGGCGGCGCAGCACGGCCACCATGGCGCGGACGACGACGGGTCCGAGGAGGCCGAAGGCCGCCGCCCACACCATCGCCGCCGGGGTGGCGACCCCGGCCGCGTCCGGCCCCGCCGAGCCCGCGGTGCCCCAGGCGAGGGCCGCGCCCCCGGCCAGGCACAGCAGTCCCACGATCAGCCGGAACGCGCTGAACCAGCGGCGCTGCAGGGTCGCCTCGGCCAGCGCCTCGGTCGGCCGGGTGCGCGCCGCGGCCTGTGCCGCGATGTACGCCGAACCGACAGCGGTGAGCAGCGCCGTGCCCACCCCGACGATCACCGGCACGGAGCCGGCCCGGTACGCGATCGACTCCGGTACGACGCCCGCGTCCGCGAACGCGGTCAGCAGCCAGTGTCCGAAGCGGGGGCCCGGGACGGTGGCGAGACCGGTGGCGACGATCGCGAGGAACAGGGTCTCGCCGAGGATGAGGCGGCGCAGCTGCCCCGGTGTCGCGCCGATCGTGCGCAGCAGCGCCATCTCGCGCTGCCGCTGCTGGATGGAGAGGCCGAGCGTGCTGGCCACGACGAACACGGTGACCATCGCCGACAGACCGCCGAAGGCGGCGGCCAGGGGGATCAGGTCGCTGCCGTCGGCCACGACGTCCGGGTCCTCGGCGCGGCCGCGGTTGTCCCCGGTCAGCACGGTGATCGGTGACCCGTCGACGACCTCGCGGACCGCGGCGGCGACCTCCTGCGTGTTCGCGCCGGAGGCCGGGAAGACGCCGATGTTGTCGGTCGTGCCGACGCGGTGCGCGACCTCGGCGGCCTCGGTGTCCGCGAGGAAGACGTCACCGTCGTCGTCCGGACCGGTGGCGAGGCCGGAGACCTGGTAGTTCTTCTCCGTGCCGTGGACGAGGAGCTGGATCCGGTCGCCGGTGCTGAGCCCCGTACGGTCCGCCAGGACCTTGCCCAGGACGATCTGGCCGTCCGTGCCGGGGGCCGTGCCGTCGGTGAGCCGGTACGGGGAGAGCGCGGCGGAGGACCAGCCGTGACCGGTGACCGTGCCGCCTTCGGCGAGGGCCGCGGGGAACGACAGATCCCGCACCGCCGCCTCGACGCCGGGGACCTTCGCGATCCTGTCCGCCCAGGTGGCGTCCATGTGGAGGCGTTCGGGGAAGACGAGCTCCTGCTGGGTGTACGCATAGCGCTGGTCGCCGGTGACGACGATCGGCGCGGCGGCCAGCCGGTGCGGTGGCGCCGCGTTGTGGATACCGGTCTCGAGGAGTCCGCCGGAGCCGATGACGATGACGGCGCCGAGGAACAGGGCCACGAACGAGGCGAGGAAGCCGCCCTTGTGGAAGCGCAGGGTACGCAGCGCGATCCGGATCATCGGGGCACCCCGTGTTCCGTCTGCCGGATCGCGAACGGGTCGCTCCACGTGCCCAGTTGCTGCATCTGCTCCGTGACCTGCTCGACGGTCGGACTGCCGAGCGTGCCGATGAGCCGGCCGTCGGCGAGGAAGACGACCCGGTCCGCGTACGCGGCGGCCACCGGGTCGTGCGTGACCATCACGATCGTCTGTCCCACCACGTCCACCGCCTGCCGCAGCAGCGTGAGCACTTCGGCGGCGGTGCGCGTGTCCAGGGCGCCGGTCGGCTCGTCCCCGAAGATCACCGCGGGCTGGGTGACCAGCGCCCGCGCGATGGCGACGCGCTGTTGCTGGCCGCCGGACAGCTCACCGGGACGGCTGTGCCGTTTGCCGGACAGACCGACCTGTTCGAGGACCTCGTCGACGACGGCCTTCTTGGGGCGGGTGCCCGCCAGGCGCAGCGGCAGCGTCACGTTGTCCACGACGCTGAGCGCCGGAAGGAGGTTGAAGGCCTGGAAGACGAAGCCGATGCGCTTGCGGCGGAACTTGGTCAGGGCCTTCTCGCGCAGTGAGGCGAGGTCCACCCCGTCCAGGCGCACGGACCCGGACGTCGGCTGGTCGAGGCCCGCGGCGCAGTGCAGGAACGTGGATTTGCCCGATCCGGAGGGGCCCATGACGGCGGTGAAGGTACCCCTCTCCAGGCTGATGCTGACGTGGTCGAGTGCCGTCACCCGGTTCTTCGGTCCGCCGTAGAGCCGGCTGACGGATTCGAGGAGGACGACTGGCTGGGCATGCGGGTCCTGTGTCCCGTTCATGGGTGTCCTTAGAGGCGTGGAGAAGGTGGGGCCGGAGTCGGGGGTGCGGGGCGCGTCGACGGGGAGGAGGGCGCGCCCCGCACCCGGTGGTCAGGTGGTCGTGGGCCAGGCGGTGAACTGCCTCAGCCCGTACAGGAGCGGGGACCGTCCGTTCGGCCGGCTGATGTGCCGCACGCGTCCGTAGACCGTCACGTGGTCGCCCACGCGCTGGGTCAGGGCCACGGTGCAGTCGGCGATCGTGTGCGCGTGCCGGGGGAGATGCGGTCCCGCGGAGTCGGCCGTCCGCTCCCAGTGGGTGACCCGGAACCGTTCGGGGTCCCCGGAGGCGAACAGCTCGGCGACGCTCCGGGCGTTCTCGTGGAGCAGATTCACGGTGAACTCGCCCGAGGCGAGGACGGCCTGGAGTGTGGGGCTGCCGTCCCGGAGGCACACCAGGAGGGTCGGCGGGTCGAGTGCGACGCTGCACACCGACGAGCACGTCATGCCGCGCGGGGTGCCGTCGAGGTCCTCCGCGGCGATCACGGCGACCCCCGTGGGGAAACTGCTCATCATCGTGCGGAAGTCGTCGGACGGGGTGGCCGTGGCCGCCGTCGTCCGGACGGTGGACCGGTTCATCGGGCACCGCTCTCTGCCGCCGCGGCGACCGGTTCGACGGCGGGAGCGGGCTCGGGGCCGCTCCCGCCGCGGTCGAGGAGGCCGAGCAGCGGACCCGTCGCGGCGGTGGTGGTGACCGCCATCAGGGTCAGCGCGAGCACCAGGGGAGCGGTGAGGATCCCCGCGCTGAAGCCGGCCTGGAGCACGATCAGTTCGGTGAGCCCGCGCGTGTTCATCAGCACCGCGATCCGGCGGGACGCCCCGCGAGGCTGACCGCCCAGACGCGCTCCCAGGTAGCCGCCGATCCCCTTGCCCGCGCAGGCGAGCACGAGGGTCGTCACGAGCAGCGTCCAGGAGAGCTGGGAGAAGGCCTTGTCGAGCACGGTGATTCCGGTGACGACGAAGAACGCGGGGACGAGCGCCCGTCCGGCCCGGGTCAGGTCCGCCACGACCGGAGTCCACGGGGTGTCCTCGTCCGTCGGGATCGCGAGACCCACCAGGGCGGCGCCGAGGATCGCGGTCATACCGAGGTGCTCCACCGTCAGTGCCACGGCGAGCGCCGCCGCGCCGAGCACCGCGGTGGCGGTCCGTGGCCGGCGCGCGCACGCCCGGCCCGCGGCCGGCGTCCGCACCGCGTACCGCACGGCGAGCGCGCCCGCCGCACCGAACCCGATGCCGACGACGGAGTGCAGGAAACCCGTCACGCTTCCGGTGTTCAGGCTGATCGCGAGCGTGCACAGCAGCCAGCCCACCGAGTCGATCACGACGGCCGCGGCCAGCGCGAGCCGTCCGGCCGAGGTGGTGCTGAGACCGCGGTCGGCGAGGATGCGGGCCAGCACCGGTACGGCCGTGATGGACAGCGTGACGGCGACCATCAGCACGAACGCGGGGAGCGGGGCGTCGCCGCGCACCGCGGGGTCGTCCTCGAGCACCACGAACCCGGCGAGCAGGGTGCCCGCGAACAGCGGCGGGACCAGCGAGCCGGCCGCCAGCCAGAGGGTGGAACGCCGCTCGGCGCCGGAACGGGCGCGCAGTTCATGGGCCAGTCCGACGAGGAACAGGACGAGCCCGGCCTTGGCGACGAGTTTCAGCGTGTCCAGGGCGGAGCCGGGCAGGACCGCGTCGAACGTGTCCTGGCCGAGCAGGCGGAGCACGACGGGCCCGGAGAGCAGCCCGATCACGATCTCGCCGATCACTTCGGGCTGGCGCATCCGGCGCGCCACGCCCCGGCCCGCGCGGGCGAGCAGCAGCACCACGGCGAGCAGCGCCGCCAGGTGCGCGGCGTGGCCGAGCGGTTGCAGGGAGTCCATTGCGCAGCACCTTCCGGCCGGTCAGTGCTGCGCGGCGAAGTAGTCGTACGCCTTCGGCAGCGTCTCGGTCAGTCGGCGTGTCTTCTCGCGGATCGCCGCGAACTCCCGCTCCGCCGGGCCCGGGTCGGACAGCGCGAGGGCCGGGGAGGGCCGCAGGTCGATGCCGCCCATGCCGAGCAGGATGCACATGTAGGAGTAGGGGGGGAGGCCGTGGTAGTAGGGGAACACCGTCTCCGTGTCGGGGAGCTGGGTCTTCCACGTCTCGATGCGGGCGGCCAGCCCGTCCGGGACGCGCCGGGTCTTGGCGTCGCGCCAGTACTGCGTGTCGTTGCGCTTCGCGGCGACGTAGTGCAGGACGAGGAACTCCCGTACGCCGTCCATGACATGGGCGATCGAGTCGTTGTAGAGCTGCCGCTGGACCGGGTTCCAGGACTCGTCGGGGAAGTTCTTGGCGAGCTGCTCGATGGCGTGGTGGATGAAGAAGATGCCGGTGGACTCCAGGGGCTCGACGAAGCCGCTGGACAGGCCGATCGCGACGCAGTTGTTGACCCAGGAGTTCTCGCTGCGGCCGATGCGCATGCGGATGTGGTTGGCCTCGACGTCCGCCGCGGCCGGGCCGACGAACTCGCGCAGGGTGCGCTCGGCCTCCTCGGGGGACAGATAGTCCTTGGCGTACACATAGCCGGTGCCGATGCGGCCCATCAGCGGAATGGTCCAGATCCAGCCGGCGTCCTGGGCGGTGGCGGTGGTGCACGGCAGGATGCCGCGTGCCTCCATGTCCAGCGGGACCTGGAGGGCGACCGCGCTGTCGTTGGGGAGGGTGTCGGCGTAGGAGACGAACGGCACCTCCAGGGCCTTGTTCAGGAGCAGTGCGCGGAAGCCGGTGCAGTCGACGAACAGGTCGCCCTCGATGTCGCCGTGCCCGGCCGTGGTGACACCGGAGATCCAGCCGCGCTCGTCCAGGTTGACCTTCTGGACGTCGTCCGTGATGTGTGTGACGCCGCGCTCCACCGCGTACGCCGTCAGGTACTTGGCGAGCAGCGCCGCCTCGAACTGGTAGGCGTAGGGGAACTGCGTCTTGCCCTGGTGCTCGGACATCGTCAGGCCCTGCATCTCGTCCGCGCCCTCGTCGAAGGGCTGGTCGATCAGCGTGCCGTCCAGGTGGCGCGGGCTGAGCCCGGCGTCGATGACGGAGGGCATCACGAAGCAGTCCCTGTCGAACCGGTCCGTGGGGCCGGCGCGCAGCCACCAGTCGGTCAGCGGGAAGCCGTTGACGGATCGCATCTGCTCGAACGGGTGGTAGAAGGAGTGGCCCTGCTCGCGCCAGTTCTCGAACCGGACCGCGAGTTTGTACGTCGCGTTGCAGGCCGGCATCCAGTCCTTCTCCTTGAGCCCGAGGAACTCGAAGAAGTGCCGGATGTCGCTGAAGGTCGCCTCGCCGACGCCGACCGTGCCGACGTTGCCGGACTCCACCAGCGTGACGTCGATCCGGTCCCCGAAGGCCGCCTTGAAGTACGAGGCCGTCATCCAGCCCGCTGTTCCGCCGCCGACAATCACAAGTCTGTTGAGCATGAAGTGACTCCTGTTCGCTGACCGACTTCCCGTACACGGGAGGAGCCTAGGAATCGGCCGAGGAGCACGACAGGTTGTTAAGCGAGCGCTGAAACACGCCGGTGGAATCGGTTCGGCGGCCGGGATCCCGCGGCGTCAGCGAACCGTCAGTGAGGTTCGGCATTATGCCGAGGCGACGCGCGCGCGGCAAGGGGTGCCGGACCATACCATCACGCTGCTCGCGGGCGGTGTGAATGGTATTTCCCCCTACCGGTGGACACGGGCGATATTTGGGCCCTCCAACCGACGAATACGGGGGCGTTCTCAGTGGACATACAGGTTCTCGGTTCTGTTTCTGTGGGGTACGGCAGCCGACAGCACGCCGTGGTGTCGAAGCGTCCGACGGCGATCCTCGCCCTGCTCGCGCTCTCGCCGGGCCGCACGATCCTGGCGGACCAGCTCGAGGACGAGCTGTGGGCGGGCCGCACCCTCACCAACGCGCGCAACGCGCTGCAGGCCAGCGTCGGCCGGCTGCGCAAGTATCTGGGGTCGATCACGGGCCGGCGCGGGGACGAGCTGATCCGCACGGTGGGCGGCGGGTACCAGCTCGACGTCCCGGCCGGCTCGGTGGACGCCCACCGCTTCCGTGAGCAGGCGCGCAGTGGTGCCGACCTGGTGACCGCCGACCCGGTCCTGGCCGTGGTCGCGCTGGAGGAGGCGCTGTCCCTCTGGCGCGGTCCCGCCCTGGGCGACGCCCACGACGGCCTTCGGGTGCGGATCGCGGCGGCTGATCTGGAGGAGCAGCGGATCACCGCGTACGAGGATCTGATCACCGCGCGGCTGGCGGTGGACCCGCACCGGATCTCCCTGCCGGAACTGCGTGGGACGGCCGCCGACCATCCCGAACGCGAGCGGCTGAGCGAGCTGTTGATGCTGGCGCTCTATCACGCGGGGCGGCAGGCCGAAGCCCTCGACGTGTTTCATCGTGCGCGCCGCAGGCTCGCCGACGACATGGGTCTCGAACCGGGCCGTGCACTGCACCGCGCCTATCAGGCGATTCTGGAACAGGACGACAGACTCGGTGAACCACGGCAGGTTCTCGCCCACCGCTGAAGTCCTGCTGACGGAATACTGATAAACGGCGAAAGAAAGCTGCCTGTTCCCCGCGTCGCGGTTAACGTGGATCGCCAGTGGAGTCCGTATATCCACATCGGGGATGTAAGGCGGCTCATGGACATCGAACTGAGACATGCGCGGATCGTCGTCACCATAAGCAAAGCCGGGAGTATTTCCCGCGGGGCGAGCGAACTGAATCTCCCCCAGCCGAGCCTCACCGCCCAGCTCAAGCGCATCGAAAGGGCCGTCGGCGGGGACCTGTTCGTGCGCTCCCGGAACGGTGTCACGCCGACCCTTCTCGGGGAGCGGCTGATCCCGTTGTTCGGCGATCTGGTGAGGCGTGCCGACGAGATCATCGCCCAGGCGAGCTGTGCCACCGCCGGCCGACTGCGCCTGGGCAACACCGAATGGACCCCGCCCGCCCTCGGCGACGCCCTGCAGGAAGTGCTGCCCGGCACCACCGTGGCCACCGAGACCCTCCCGCCCGCCGCCGCGGTGGCGGGCGTGCGCCGCGGCGCGCTCTCGGTGGCCCTGGTGCCGGGCCTCGTCCTGCTGTCCGGGCCCGCGGCCGACATGGCCGATCCCGCCCTCGGCAGCACCGTCGTCGTCCGTGAGCCCGTCTGGCTCGCTCTGCCCGCGCGCGGCGACCGGTCCGGGGGAGCCTGGGTGCGCTATTCGCAGCACCACTGGCTGCACGCCGTCGAGGAACGGCTGCTCGACCGGCTGGGCCGGGCGGGCCCCGGCTCGGTGGTGCATCAGGTCAGTACCCAGCGCGAGGCGATGACATGGGTGCGTGACCGGGGAGCCGCGGCCCTGGCCACGCCCTCCGGTGCCACCGCCGACGTACGCCTGCGTCCGCTGCCCGACACCGAGCTGGTCGAGATGCTCCTGGTCTGGCGGCGCGGCGCGGTCACCGAGGAGACGCTGCGCCGCCTCGTGGACGCGGTCCGCGCCTACTACTGCGCGTACGCCCGCACGGTGCCCGGCTACTGGGAATGGCTGGTCGGGCATCGGGCCGAGCTTCCCGAACTCCAGCCGTTCCTCGGGCCGTCCCCCGACCCCCAGAACCTTGGGGCAGAGCCTGTCAGCGTGTGGTCAGCGACGCGTCAGTGAGGGATCAGCGCGGTCCGCCAGCATCGTTGGCATGACGACAACGAAGGAACTCACCGCCGGGGACCGCGCCAGGATCAAGGAGATCATCTGCGACATCCTGGAGATCGAGCCGGACGACATGACCGACACCAGCCGCTTCAAGGAGGACCACGAGGCCGACTCGATGGGCGCCATCGAGATCCTCTCCCAGCTGGAGCGGGCCTTCGGCACCGACATCGACCAGGCCGAGCTCTCCCGCATGGTCAACCTGGACGGCGTCGTGACCGTGGTCGGCGAGGCCGTCGCGGCCAAGCCCGCCCGGGCCAACTAGCCACCGCTGCCGGACCGACACGACGGGAGCGCATGGTGTACGACGAGGAGCAGCGGCCGCGCCGGGTGGTCATCACCGGACTCGGAGCGGTCACCAGCATCGGGCTCGGGGCCCCGGCCTTCCTGGACGGACTGAAGTCCGGACGCAGCGGGGTCAAGCCCATCACGGCCTTCGACACGAGCGGCTTCGCGCATGCCCACGCATGTGAGGTGACCGACTTCGTGCCGCACGAGTGGATCCACCACGTCGACCCCCAGGAGCTGGGCCGCGCCACCCAGTTCTCCGTCGCGGCGGCCAACATGGCCGTCGCGGACGCCGGCCTGACCGCGCGGGACCTGCGGGAGCGCAGGGTGCTGGTCTCGGTCGGCACCACCGACGCCGAGTCGCGCGACCTCGACACCCTGGTCGCCGCCCAGCTCGCGGAGGGCCCCGAGCGGCTGTCGCCCGGCCTGGCGCGCAGGGCGCAGGCCGGGCGCCTGTCCAGCGGCATCGTCCGGGAACTCGGCCTGGTCGATGTCGAGGCCCTCACCATCCCGACCGCCTGCGCGGCGGGCAACTACGCGATCGGCAGCGGCTTCGACGCCATCCGGAGCGGAGAGGTGGAAGCCGCGCTGTGCGGCGGCGCCGACGCCGTCTGCCGCAAGACGTTCACCGGCTTCTACCGCCTGGGCACCATCGCTCCCGAGGTCTGCCAGCCCTTCGACATCGACCGCAAGGGCATCCTCACCGGCGAGGGGGCGGGCGTCCTCCTCCTGGAGAGCCTCGACTCCGCCCTCGCGCGCGGGGCGCGGATCTACGCCGAGGTGCTGGGCTACGGACTGAACTGCGACGCGCACCACCCCGTGGCGCCCGACCAGGACAGCCTCGCCCGCTGCATGGAGATCGCCCACCGCAACGCCGGGGTGGCACAGGACGACATCGACTTCATCTCCGCGCACGGCACGGGGACGCGGGCCAACGACGTGACGGAGGCCGGCGCGATCCGTCAGGTCTTCGACGCCCCGCCGCCCACGGTCTCCATCAAGTCGATGATCGGCCACTCCATGGGCGCGGCCAGCGCCCTGGCGGCGGCGGCCTGCGCCCTCGCCATCACCGAGGGCTTCATCCCGCCGACCGTCAACCACCGTGAGACGGACCCCGAGTGCGGACTGGACTGCGTACCGAACGAGGCCCGCCCCGCCGTCCTGAACGTCGTGCAGAACAACGCGCTCGCCTTCGCGGGCAACAACGCGGTGCTGATCCTCGGCCGCATGAACCGCACAGAACGCCCGGAACGCAGGGAACGCACAGAACGCCCGGAGCCCGTCAAGGAGGCCGCGTGATGTCGTCCCTCGTCATCTCCGCGTGGTCGGCGATCTCCCCGTACGGCGTGGGCAACGAGCCGCTGCGGCAGGGGCTCGCCGAGGGACGCTCCGCCCTGGCCGCCCTCGACCCCGGCCTCCACGAGGTCCCCTTCCGGCAGGCCGCCCTGGTACCGGACTTCACCGCCGCCCGGTACGTCGGCAAGAAGGGCACCCGGACGATGGACCGGCTGACCGCGCTCGCCGTCGTCGCCGTCGGCGGACTCGTCGAGTCCGTCGCCGAGGAACTCGCGGCCCGGCCGGAGCAGACCGCCCTGGTCCTCGGCACCGGCTCCGGCAGTGTCCAGAGCGTCATGGACTTCACCAGGGACTCCCTCTCCGGGGAGCGCCCCTACCACGTGGAGCCCGCCCGCTTCCCGAACACCGTGATGAACCGGGCCGCCGGGCAGAGTGCCATCTGGCATCGCATCAAGGGCCCCAACACCACGGTGGCCGGAGGTTCGCTGACCGGTCTGCTGGCGCTCGGCTACGCGCTGCGGCTGTACCGGGGCGGCCACTGCGCGCGGGTGCTCTGCGGGGCGGCCGAGGAGTTCTCCACGCAGCGCGCCTGGCTGGAGTGGCACGGACGGGCCGACGAGGAGCGGGGGACCCCGCTCGGCGAGGGCGCCGCCGTGTTCCTGGTCGAGCCCGCCGAGGACGCCGCGGCGGCGGGCCGTACCGCCCTGGCCCGCGTCGGAGCCGCCCGCTTCCGCGCCTACCAGGGGACCGACGGCCCCCGTGAGGCGCTCACCGTGTGTGTGCGCGGGGCCCTGGAAGCGGCGGGGGCGGCACCCGGGGACGTCCGGTTCGTGGCGCCGCTCGGGGGCGGGGGGAAGCTCGCCGCCGAGGAGGAGCAGGCCGTCACCGATGCCCTGCCCGGCGCGCACCCCGAGTGGATACGGCTGCGCGAACGCGTCGGCGACACCTCCGCCGCGGCCACCGCCCTCCAGCTGGCGGCCGTCCTCGCCACGGCCGGCGACCAGGGCCTCGGCCCCGGCGAAGCGGCCCTGGTGACCGGCATCGAACGGGACGGCCAGGTCGGCTGCGCCGTCCTCACCGGCACCTGAGCCCCCCCCCGCACTTTCAGGAGACAAGCATGTCCGCAACCGATCGACCCGTCGCCCTCGTCAGCGGCGGCTCGCGTGGCATCGGCCGCCATGTGGTCACCCGGCTCGCCCGCGACGGCCACGACGTGGCCTTCTGCTTCCAGTCCGACAAGGAGGCGGCCGACGCCGTCGCCGAGGAGGCCACCGCCGCGGGCGCCCGCGTGTACGCGGCGCGTACGGACGTGGCGGACCACGACGCCGTACGCGCCTTCGTCAAGGCGGCCGAACGCGAACTCGGCCCGCTGCACACCGTGGTGTCCTGCGCGGGCATCGTGCGCGACAACCCCCTGGTGCTCCTCGCGCCCGCCGACTGGGACGCGGTCGTGCGGGTCAATCTCGACGGCACCTACAACCTCTGCAAGGCCGCGGTCTTCTCGATGATGAAGCGCCGGGCCGGATCCGTGATCACGCTGTCGTCCGTGGCCGGCGTGTACGGGAACGCCACACAGGCCAACTACTCGGCCACCAAGGCCGGAATCATCGGCTTCACCAAGGCACTCGCCAAGGAGTCGGGCCGCTACGGCATCCGCGCCAACGCGGTGGCGCCCGGCTTCATCGACACCGACATGCTCTCCGGCCTCGCCGACGAGCACCTCGCGAGGATGACCGAGCGGATCCCGCTCGGCCGCCTCGGCCGCCCCGAGGAGGTCGCCGACCTGGTGGCGTTCCTCGCGTCCGACCGCGCCTCGTACATCACAGGACAGGTATTCGGAGTCGACGGCGGCCTCGTCGTCTGACCGGAAGGGGGCTCCACCATGCCCAAGAACAAGACGCCGCGGTTCTACTTCTCCCTGCGAAGCCCCTACTCGTGGCTCGCGTACCGCAAGGTGATGGCCGAGCACCGGGACCTCGCGGAGCGCCTCGAATGGGTGCCCTTCTTCGAGCCCGACCCGCTGAGCGCCCGGCTCATGGAGGACCAGGGCGGCCGCTTCCCCTACTCGGAGATGTCCCGCGAGAAGAACCGCTACGTGCTCCAGGACGTCGGCCGCCTCACCGGCGCCCTGGGGATCGAGGTCGTCTGGCCGGTCGACCGCGACCCGGTGTGGGAGGTCCCGCACCTGGGCTATCTCGTCGCCCGCGGCCAAGGCCGCGGCCACGACTACATCGACGCCGTGTACCGGGCCAGGTTCGGCCAGGGCCGCGACATCTGCGACCCGCAGACCATCGAGGACATCGGCTGGGAGCTGGGCATCGACCCCGTGCGTCTGTCCCGCGCCGCCGACCAGCCCGAGCTGCGCGCCGAGGGCATCCGCATCCTCCTGGACGTCTGCGCGGACGGTGTGTTCGGCGTGCCGTTCTTCGTGCACGGCTACAGCCGCTTCTGGGGGATCGACCGGCTCGACGCCTTTGTGCAGCACCTGCGCTCCCAGGAGGAGCCGGCCGCCTCGGTCCCTCGCGCACTCACCGCGGTCGGCATCGGCACGGCCACCGACGACGGCCACGCGGGCGGCTGCGGCTGAACCGCGCCGCGCCCCCACCCGCACCATCCTTCACCTAGGGGAACTGCCATGACACCTGTTCAGACGGTCGGCCTGCCGCTCACCGCCGGCCAGAAGGACATCTGGTTCGACGCGAAACTCTCCGGCGGGGGCGCGACCTACAACACCGCCATCTACTGGGACATCCGCGGCCCGCTGGATCTCGACCTCTTCCGCGGCGCGCTCGCGCGGCTCGTCGACGAGTCGGAGTGCCTGCGCGTCCGGTTCGACGAACAGGACGGTGAGCCGCGCCAGTTCGTCGAAGCGCTCGACACCCTGCCGCTGACCGTCACCGACGTGAGCACCGCGCCCGACCCCGTGGCCGCCGCGCGGCAGGCGATCCGCGAGGACCTGGCCGTACCGTTCCCCATCGACGAGGAGTCCGACGGCGACCGGGGGCACGCCCCGCTGTTCCGGCTGGGCGTGTTCGTGCTCGGTCCGCGGCGCACCTTCTTCTGCCTCGTCAACCACCACCTCGTCTCCGACGGCTTCAGCTACGTCATCTACTTCCAGCGGCTCTCCGAGATCTACGGCGCCCTGCTCGACGGCACCCCGCCCGAGGAGGGCCGCTTCCCCGGGCTCGCCGCTCTCGTCGACGCCGAGGCGGCGTACACCGCGTCGGCGAAGAGCGGCCGGGACGCGGCGTACTGGCAGGAGCAGGTGGGCGACGGCCCCCAGCTGATCAGCCTGGCCACCCGGGACGCCCAGCCCGCCCAGTCCTTCCACCAGGAGGGCACGGTGCTGCCCGAGCGGACGGCGGAGCTGCTGCGCACGGTCGCCTGGGAGTCCCGGGTGACCTGGCAGACCACGTTCGCCGCCGCGCTCGGCGCCTACACCGCGCGCACCGCCGGCACCGAGGACGTCCTGCTCGCCCTCCCGGTGACGGCGCGCGTCGGGGGCACGACGCAGCGCATCCCCGGCATGGTGGTGAACAACCTGCCGTTACGGCTCGCGGTGTCCGCCGGCACCACACGCGCCGAGCTGCTCACGGCGACGTACCAGGTGTTCTCGCAGGGCCTCAGGCACCAGCGGCACCGGGTCAGCAGGATCCGCAGGGCCATGGGCCTGCCCAGCGACGACCGGCGGCCGTTCGGCCCGTTCCTCAACATGATGCCGCAGGTCGAGAAGCTGGCCATCGGCCCGTGCGAGGCCACCATCCACAGCCCGTCCACGGGACTCGTCGACGACCTGGAGTTCACCGTGGCGGACAAGGGAGACGCCGGGCTGGGCGTCGACCTCAGCGGCAACACCGCACGCTACGACCGGGCCGAGGTCCGCACCCACCTGGACCGGTTCACCGCCTTCCTGGAGGCCTTCCTCCAGGCCCCGCCCGACGCCCCGCTCGGTGGGCTCGACCTGCTCACCGACGACGAGCGGGCCGGTCTCACCGCCGCGCTCACCGGGCCCGTCCGCGAGACCCCCTACCGGGGGGTCGTGGAGCGGGTGCGGGAGCAGGCCGCCCGGGCACCCCACGCGGTGGCCGTCACCGACGACGGCGGCAGCATCGACTACGCCGAGCTGGTCGGCCGGGCCTCCGCCGTCTCCCGTGTCCTGACCGGCCACGGCCCGGTGGCCGTCCTCTGCGAGCCCGGCCGGGACTTCGTCACCGCCGAACTCGCCGTCCTCGGCGCCGGACGTGCCTTCGTGCCCCTCGACCCCGGCGCGCCCCCGCCCCGGCTGGCCGCACTGCTGCGGGACAGCGGCGCCGGCTTCCTGCTCACCCAGGACGAGCACGCCGGCCTGGCCCATGACGTCGCCGGCCCGCTGCCCGTGCACGTCCTCGACGCCCGCACCGACCCCGCGAACGCGCTGGCCCCCGTCACCGGCGGCCCGCTGGACCTCGCCTACGTCATCTACACCTCCGGCTCCACCGGCAAGCCCAAGGGCGCCATGGTGCAGCGCGGCGGCATGGTCAACCATCTCCTCGCCAAGATCGAGGAGTTCGGGCTCACCGGCGCCGACGCACTCGTCCACAACGCCCCCGTCACCTTCGACGTCACCGTCTGGCAGACCCTGACGACCCTGCTCGTCGGCGGCCGCGTCCGCGCCTTCGGCCGCGGTGACGCCGCCGACCCGGACGCCCTGTTCCCCGCCATCGGCGCCGAGGGACTGACCGTCATCGAGGTCGTGCCCTCCCTGCTCCGCGCCACCCTCGACGTCTGGGACGCGGCGGGCCCGGCGCCCGAGCTGCCCGCCCTGCGGTGGATGATCTCCAACGGCGAGGCGCTCCCCGCCGACCTGTGCAGGCGCTGGTTCGCCCGCTACCCGGACATCCCGCTCGCCAACCTCTACGGCCCCACCGAGTGCTCCGACGACGTCACCCACGCGTACGTCTCCACCCCCGGCGAGCTGGACGCGCCCGTCGTGCCGATCGGCCGGCCGCTGCGCAACACCCGCCTGCACGTCCTCGGCGCCGACCTGCGGCCGGTGCCGCGCGGCGCGCGGGGCGAACTGTTCATCTCCGGGTGGGGCGTCGGCCGCGGCTACCTCGGGGACCCGCGTCGCACCGCCACCACGTTCGTGCCCGACCCGTTCGCCGCCGACGGCTCCCGGATGTACCGCACCGGCGACCATGTCGTCCTGCGCCCGGACGGCCGACTGGCCTTCGTGGGCCGCGTCGACCATCAGGTCAAGATCCGCGGCCAGCGCATCGAACTCGGCGAGGTAGAGGCGGCCCTGCGTGAACTGCCCGGCGTCGCCGACGCGGTGGCCGCCGCCGTCACCGACCCGGCCGGACAGAAGCGGCTCGTCGGGTACGTCGTCGGTGCCGACACCCGCCCGGACACCGCGGCCGCCCGCGCCCTGCTGGCACAGCGACTGGCCGGCGCCCTGGTGCCGACCGTCCTCGTCGCCCTGGACGAACTGCCGCTGACCGCGCACGGCAAGGTCGACCGCAGGTCCCTGCCGGCCCCCGACTTCGGGGCCCCCGGACAGGGCCGCGCCGCGCGCACCGACGACGAGCGCATCCTGTGCCGGATCCTGGCCGAGGTGCTCGGACTGCCCGAAGTCGGCCCCGAGGACAGCTTCTTCGCCCTCGGCGGCGACAGCATCAGCTCCCTCCAGGTGGTCGGCAGGGCACGCAAGGAGGGGCTGCTCGTCACGGCCCGCGACGTCTTCCGGCACCGCACCCCGGCGGCCATCGCCGCCGTCGCCGGACACGCCGCACAGGCGGCACCCACGGCCGAGGAGGACGGCATCGGGGAGGTCGAACTCCTGCCCGTGGCCGAGCAGTTGCGAGAACTTCTGGCGCATCTCCCGGACGAGGCAAAGGAGTTCGCGCAGTACTTCGCGGTGAGCGTGCCCGCCGAGGTGGACGCCCCACGTCTGGAGCGCGCGCTCCAGGCCGTCCTGGACCGCCACGACACGCTGCGGCTGCGCCTCGCCCGCCCGGTCCCCGGCCTGTGGTCCCTCAGCACCCGGCCCCGGGGCGCCGTCGCCGCCTCCGACGTCCTCACCACCGTCCCCGTACCCGAGGGCGCCGACCGGGCCGTACGCCTGGCCGAGGAACTGGCGGCGGCCCGCGGCCGGCTGCGCCCCGAGGACGGGCTCGTCGCACAGGCGGTGCTGCTGACCGGGCAGGGCGCCGGCACACTGCTCCTGGTCGTCCACCACCTCGCCGTCGACGGCGTGTCCTGGCGGATCCTGCTGCCCGACCTCCGGTCCGCCTGGGAGGCCGTCACCGAGGGGCGCGAGCCGCAGCTCGACCCCGTCCCGACCTCCTACCGCCGCTGGGCGAAGGCTCTGTCCGAGGAGGCCCGCACCGCCGACCGCATGGCCGAACTGCCCTTGTGGACGCAGCAGTCGAGCGGGGCGCCGGCGGTGCTCACCGCGCAGCCGCTGGATCCGGCCCGTGACGTGCACGGCAGCGCCGGCCGGCTCCGCGTCGAACTGCCGGCCGAGCACACGGCGGCCCTGCTCACCCAGGTGCCCGCCGCCCTCCACGCCGAGATCAACGAGGTGCTCCTGACCGGTCTCGCCCTCGCCCTCGTCGAGCGGGCCCGCCGCACCGGGGCCTCCGACGTCACCCGAGCGCTGATCGAGCTGGAGGGCCACGGCCGCGAGCAGAACGCCGGGGACCTCGACGTGTCCCGTACGGTCGGCTGGTTCACCAGCGTCTTCCCCGTCGGCCTCGACCTGGGCGAGCTCGACCTGTCCGACGCGTGGCAGGGCGGCGCCTCCCTCACGGCCGCGCTCAGGCGGGTCAAGGCCGCCCTGCGCGCCCTGCCCGACCACGGCATCGGCCACGGCCTGCTGAGCCACCTCAACCCGCAGACCGCCACCGTTCTCGCCCGCACCCCCGTCCCGCAACTCGCCTTCAACTACCTGGGCCGGTTCCCGGTGAGCGGCGGCGACTGGTCCCTGAGGGCCGGCGGCGCCGGCCAGACCGCGGCCCCGGGCACACCGCTGCGCCAGCCCGTCGACATCGTGGCCGTCGCCGAGGACCGCCCCGGGGGCCCCGTCCTCGTCGCCGACTGGACCTGGGCCTCCGCGCTGCTCGACGAGGCCGACGTACGGGATCTCGCCGAGACCTGGTTCCGCGCCCTGGAAACCCTGGTCGCGCACGCGGACCGGCCGGGCACCACGGGGCGCATCCCGTCCGACTTCCCGCTCGTCCGGGTCGACCAGCGGGAGATCGACGCGTACGAGAGCGAACTGCGCGGTGTCACCGACATCCTGCCGCTCTCCCCGCTCCAGCGCGGACTGCTCTTCCAGGCCGAGTTCGACCGGCAGGGCATGGACGCGTACACCCTCCAGGTCGTCATGGACATCGGCGGCCCCCTGGACCCGGCCGCGCTGCGGGCCGCCGCCGTCGCGCTCCTCGACCGCAACCCGGCCCTGCGCGCCCGTTTCCGCGAACGCGACACCGGCGATCCGGTCCAGCTGATCCCCGACCAGGTCGACCTGCCGTGGACCGAGGTCGACCTGACCGACGTCGCCGCGGCCGACGTGGACGCCGAGGCGGCCCGCCGCACCGACGAGGAGTGGCTGCACCGCTTCGACGTCACCCGCGGCCCGCTGACCCGGTTCACCGTCTACCGGTTCTCCGACGACCGGCACCGGGTCGTGTGGACCACGCATCACCTGCTGGTCGACGGCTGGTCCCTGTCCGCCGTGCTCGCCGAGGAACTGGTCACCCTGTGGTCCAACGGCGCCGACACCACCGCCCTCGCCCGGGTGGCCCCCGCCCACCGTCACCTGGAGTGGTCGGCGGCCCAGGACAAGGACGCCGCCCGCGAGGCCTGGCGCGCCGAGCTGGCGGACATCGAGGAAGCGGGCGGGGCGACCCGGCTCGGCCCCGCCGACCGCGACCGCGTCTCCGTGCTGCCCGAGACCCTCGTCACCGACGTGCCCGCCGAGGTCACCGCCGCGCTCACCCCCTGGGCGCACGACCGCGGCCTCACCCTGAACACCGTGATGCAGGGCGCCTGGGCCGTCGTCCTGGGCGCGCTCACCGGACGACAGGACGTCACCTTCGGCGCCGTCGTCTCCGGCCGGCCGGCCGAACTCCGGGAGGTGGAGCGGATGGTCGGCGCGTTCCTGCACACCCTGCCGGTCCGCGCCCGGCTCGACGCCGCACAGCCCTTCGAGGTGATGCTCGCCGAGCTCCAGGACCGTCAGCTCGGCCTCGAACCGCACCACCACCTGGGCCTCGCCGAGGTACAGCGGTGCGCCGGCAGCGGCGAGCTGTTCGACACCGTCGTCAGCTTCCACAACTACCCGGCCGGCGCCCTCGACCGCATCGGAGAGCACATCCCCGGACTGACCATGCTCGGCTGGAAGGCCCGTGTCGTCGCCGAGTACCCCCTGGCGATCGGTGTCTTCCCGGCCCCGGACGGCCGGCTGAGGGTGGAGGCCCAGTACCGGCCCGACGTGTTCACCGAGGAGCGGACCGCCGCCTTCGTACGACGCTTCCTCCGCGTCCTGGAGCGCCTCGCGGCCGACCCGGGGATCCCGCTCGGCCGCCTCGACACCCTCGACGAGCACGAGCGGCACCGGCTCACCGCCGACTGGGCGGGGGCCGGGACCGCGCTGCCCGAGCCCGACCTGCTCGCCACCGACACCTTCGAGCGGTGGGCCGCCTGGTTCCCGGACAAGCCCGCCGTCTCCCTCGGCGCCGACGTCCTCGACTACACCGAGCTGAACACCCGCGCCAACCGGATCGCCCGGCTCCTCGTCGCCCGGGGGGTGCGCCCCGAGGAACCGGTCGCCGTGCTGCTGCCGCGCTCCCCGGAGCTGGTGGTGGCGGCCCTGGCCGCGATGAAGGCGGGCGCCGTGTTCCTGCCCGTCGACGTCGACTACCCGGCCGACCGCATCGCGTACCTCCTCGACGACGCGCGCCCCGCGGTCCTGCTCACCGACACCGCGACCGCCGCCCGCCCGGCGGGGCTGCCCGGCCCGGCCCGCGTCCCCCTGATCCTCGACTCACCCGGCATCGCGGCGGACCTGGCCGGACTCTCCGGCGCCGACCTCACCGACGCGGACCGGAACGAACCGCTGCACCCGCGGCACACCGCCTACATGATCTACACCTCCGGCTCCACCGGCCGCCCCAAGGGCGTGACCGTGCCGCACGCCGCGCTGATGGCGATGGTCGACAGCCTCACCGGGCGGTTCGACCTCGACCACGACGTCCGCGTCCTGCAGTTCGCGTCCTTCAGCTTCGACGCGTCGATCTTCGGCATCATGCTGGCCCTGCTCAACGGCGGCACCCTGGTGATCGCCGACGAGGAGCACCGCACCCCGGGACAGCCGCTCGTCGACCTGATCAACGGCGCCGGCATCACCCTGGCCGCGCTGCCGCCGGTCGTCGTCGGCGCCCTCCCCGAGGGCAGCACGCTCCCCGCCGACCTGCGCATGGTGGTGACCGGCGAGGCCGTTCCGCCCCAGGTCGTCGACCGCTGGGCGGGCTCGGTGCGGATGTTCAACGGGTACGGCCCCACCGAGGCCGTCGTGGGCTGCACCGTGAGCGGACCGCTCGTACCCGGCCGCGGCCGCCCGCCGATCGGCCGGCCCACCAGCGCCCACCGCGTGTACGTCCTGGACCACGCGCTGCGGCCCGTCCCGGCCGGCTGTGCCGGCGAGCTGTACGTCGGCGGGGGACTGGCCCGCGGCTACCTCGGCAGGCCGGGGCTGACCGCCCAGCGGTTCGTGCCCGACCCGTACGGGCCGGCCGGCGGCCGGATGTACCGCACCGGCGACCTGGTGCGCTGGCTGCCCGACGGCGAGCTCGACTACCTGGACCGCGCCGACGACCAGGTGCAGCTGCGCGGCATCCGCATCGAACTCGGGGAGATCTCCGCGGCGCTGACGGCCATGCCCTCGGTCGACCAGGCCGCCGTGGTGATGCGCGAGGACGCGGCGGGCGAGCGGCGACTGGTGGCGTACGTGGTGGCTGCCGCCGCGTCCGGAGCCGGGGCCGGTGCGGACACCGCCGCCCTGCGGGACCGCCTCGTCCGGGAACTGCCCGACTACATGGTGCCGTCCGCCGTGGTCGCCCTGGACGCGCTCCCGCTCACCACCAACGGAAAGCTGGACCGCGCCGCCCTGCCCGACCCGGACCTCGGGGCCGGTGCCCGGGGACGCGCCCCGCGCACACCCGTCGAGGAGATCCTGTGCGGCCTGTTCGCCGACATCCTCGGCCGTGACCGGGTCCACGCCGACGACGACTTCTTCGAGATCGGCGGGCACTCGCTGCTCGCCACGCGCCTGGTCAGCCGGGTCCGCGGCGTCCTCGGCGCCGAACTTCCCATCCGGGCCCTCTTCGAGGCCCGCACCGCCGCCGAGCTCGCCGCCCGGGTGGGGCAGGCGGACCGGGCCCGGCCGCCGCTGGCACCCGCGCCCGCCGGAACCGAGCGGCCGCTCTCCTTCACCCAGCAGCGGCAGTGGTTCCTCAACCGCCGCGAGGGGACGGCGGACGGATCGTTCAACTCGGTACTGGCCTTCCGGCTCACCGGGCGGCTCGACACGGACGCCCTGCGGGCCGCGGTGCGCGACGTCGCCGAGCGGCACGAGGTGCTGCGCACCGTGATGCCGGACACCGACGGGGTGCCGTCGCTGCGCCTCCTGGACGCCGCCGCGGGCCGAGCCGCCGTCGAGGTGGTGCCGGTCCCGGCCGACGAGGTGACCGCGGCGGTGGCCGCGGAGGCCGACCGCGGCTTCGACCTCACCGAGGAGCCCCCGCTGCGGGTCCGCCTCTTCCCGGCGGGACCGGACGAGTCCGTGCTGCTGTTCGTGATCCACCACATCGCGTTCGACGGCTGGTCGATGGGCCCGTTCCTCGGCGACTTCGCCGCCGCCTACCGGTCCAGGAGCACGGGCCGCGCGCCCCGCTGGGAGCCGCTGCCCGTCCAGTACGCCGACTTCGCCGTCTGGCAGCGCGCACTGCTCGACGACGACGACCCGGACGGGCTCGCCGCCGAACAGCTCGACTTCTGGCGCGACGCGCTCGCGGGCCTGCCCGACGAGACACCGCTGCCCG
Source organism: Streptomyces sp. NPDC005811 (assembly GCF_040630405.1). Taxonomy (NCBI): domain Bacteria; kingdom Bacillati; phylum Actinomycetota; class Actinomycetes; order Kitasatosporales; family Streptomycetaceae; genus Streptomyces; species Streptomyces sp. NPDC005811. The sequence goes on along the minus strand of NZ_JBEXXK010000010.1, from coordinate 69,293 downwards.
CCGACTTCCCGCGCCCGGCGCAGGGGTCGCGGGAGGGCGACGTGGTGCTGTTCGACGTGGACGCCGGCCTCCGGTCGGCGATCGGGGAGCTGGCCCGCGCCACCGGCACGACCGAGTTCATCGTCTACCAGGCGGCGCTGTCGGCCCTGCTGACCCGGCGCGGCGCGGGTACCGACATCCCGGTGGGTGTCTCGGTGGCGGGCCGCACGGACGACGCGCTCTCGGACATCGTCGGCATGTTCCTCAACACCCTGGTGCTGCGCGGCGACACCAGCGGCGACCCGACGTTCCGCGAACTGCTCGACCGGCTCCGGGAGACCGACCTCGCGGCCTTCTCCCACCAGGACGTGCCCTTCGACCGGGTCGTCGACGCGCTGCGGCCGGCCCGCGCGCTGAACCGGCACCCGCTGTTCCAGGTGTCGCTGACCGTGCAGTACGACGGCGTACGCGACCTCGGCCTGCCCGGCCTGACCGCGCGCCCCGAGTACGTCCCGTCCCGGCAGGCCAAGCTCGACCTCGTCGTCGAACTGGTGCCGTGGCACGACAAGGACGGCATGCAGGGCCTGCTGACCTTCAGCAAGGACCTGTTCACGCGGGAGACGGCCGAGAGCCTGGTGCGGCAGTTCACGCGGGTCCTGCGGGACGCGGTGGCCGATCCGGACGTACGGATCGGGGACCTGGAGGTCGGGGGCACGGACACGCCGGCCGCTGCGGCCGGCGCGGCTCCGGACTTCGACGAGATCGTCCGGGAGCTGCCCGACGTCACCCTGCTCGACCTCTTCGCCGAACTGGTCGCCGGGAAGCCCGGCAGCGTCGCCGTCGGCAGCGGGCCCCAGGCGCTGTCGTACGGCGAACTCGACCGGTGCGCCGACGCGTTGGCGCGCACCCTGGTCGCGGCCGGAGCCGGCCCCGAGCGCACCGTGGCGCTCGCCGTGCCGCGCGCCGCCGACCAGGCCCTCGCGGCACTCGCGATCCTCAAGGCGGGCGCGGCGTACGTGCCGCTGGCCGCGGACGAACCGGGTGACGGGATCCGGCGCCTCTTCGAGGACGTCGACCCGGTGTGCGTCCTGACGACGGCGGGCATGGCGGGACGGCTGCGGGCGACCGGGGTGCCGGTGCTCGTCCTCGACGTCGCGGCACTGCGCGGCACGGCCGACGACGACCACCGGCCCGTGACCGCCACGGCACGGCCCGGCCAGGCCGCGTACGTGATCCGCGGCGGCACATCCGGCACGGTCGTGGAACACCGCACGGCCGCCGCCCGGGTCGCCGCCGCCCTCGACGCGGGACGGCCCGGTGAGGCCGGGCTGTTCGGCGCGCTGCTCGCCGGGACCGGCGTCGCCTCCCGCGAGCGACCGCCCGCCGCGTGGGCCGCACCGGACACGTTCCCGGTGGACACGGCCCACCGGCCGGCCCACGGCTACGTCCTGGACGAGGCCCTGCGCCCGGCCCCCGAGGGCGAGCTGTATCTCGCGGGGGCGGCCGTCGCCCGGTCCTACGCGGGCCGGGCCGGCGCCACCGCCGGGCGGTTCGTCGCCGATCCGTGGGGCGGGGCAGGGGCACGGATGTGGCGGACGGGCCGGATGGTGACCCGGGGCGGCGATGCTCCGGTCGGTCCGGCGCGGCCACCGCAGCCACCGCGGCCGGTCGCCGACGCGGCCGACCCGGTCGTGGCCCGGCTCTGCGCGATCGTCGCCGAGGTGGTCGGGGCCGAGTCCGTGGCCCCGGCGGAGAACTTCTTCGAGACCCGGTCCATGGACAGCATGAAGTCGCTGCGCCTGGTGGCCCACGCCCGCAGGGCCGGCCTCGAGCTCACCATCGCCGATGTGTTCACCCACCAGAGCGTGGCCGCGCTCGCGACGGCGCTGCGCCCGGAACCGGAACCCGGGACGGCGCCGGAGCCGACGGCCCCCGCTCCCCGGGACACCCTGCGCCTCACGGCCGAGGCGATCGAGGAGACCGAGGGCCTCGACCACGCGGACACCTTCGCACCGATGCTGTGCATCCGTCCGACCGGCGGGCGCCCGCCCGTCTTCTGCGTCCACAGCGGTGTCGGCCTCGCACTCTCCTACCTGCCGCTGGCCCGCTGGATCGGTCCGGAGCACCCGGTCTACGGCATCCAGTCGCCCAGCGTTGTCGACGGCGCACCCCTGCCCGACAGCATCGAGGCGAACGCCGCGGCGTACATCGACCTCATCCGCCGGGTGCAGCCCGAAGGGCCGTACCACCTGCTCGGCTGGTCGTTCGGCGGACTGCTCGCGTACGAGATCGCGGTGCAACTGCGGGCCGCCGGACAGCAGGTGGGCCTGCTGGCCAACCTGGACGCCTATCCCCGGACCGGTGCCGTCGACGAACGGGACGCGCAGGGCAGCCTGGCCTGGCTGCTGGAGGGCATCGGACACCGGCGCGATGAGTTCGGCGACCGGGATCTCAGCCCGGCGGACATCGTCGACGTCCTGCGTCGCGACGGCAGCGCGCTGGCCCGCGTGGGGGAGCGGCGGATGACCCGCATGGTGGATCTGATGGCCCGCCACCAGATCCTCAACACCCGTTACCGGCCGGGACGTTACGACGGCGAGATGCACCTGTTCCTGGCCGACCGCTCGCCGTGGGGCGAGGAGACGGACAAGGAACGCCTCTGGGCCCCGTACACCGGCGGCACCGTGACCGCGCACCACCTGGACTGCGCCCACGACGACATGCTCAGCCCCGGCCCCCTGGACGAGATAGGCCGGGCGGTCGCGGCGGAACTGAAGCGGCTGCACACCGAGCAGGACGGGAGCGAACGGTGACGGCGGCGGCCCCGCGCGCAGACCTCGGCACGGCACGCCGCCCGTACGACGGCCCGACGTCCCCCGCACCGCGCCGGCCGGCGGAACCCGCCCCGGACGAACGGAAACCCTCATGACGACCACCCTCCCCCAGGCGCCGCCCCCCGCGGCGCCCACCCCCGGCCGGGCCTCTGTCGCGCATCCCCTCCTCGACGGGGCCCGGCCGGGCGGAGCCCGGACCTTCGGGACCGAGGTGCTCGCCGTCCTGGGACGCAGGCTCAGGCGGCTGCGCCGGGGGCCCGGCCGGGCCATCGGCGTCGTGCTGAACCCGCTCGTGTCGATGGTGCTGCTCGGCTATCTGTTCCGGGACGCCATCAGGCTGCCCGCCGGCGGCAGCTACGTCGAGTACGTCTTCGCCGGCGGCGCCGTCCAGGTGGGGCTCGCCTGCGTGGGACCGACGGCCGTGTCGATGGCGATGGACCTCCAGGGCGGCATCGTCGACCGGTTCCGCTCGCTGCCGATCAGCCGGTCCGCCGTGCCGCTCGGGCACACCGCCGCGGACTTCCTCGTCGCCCTGGCCGCGCTCGCCGTCACCACCGGGGCCGGGCTGCTGCTCGGCTGGCGTTCGCACACCGGGCTCCTGCCCACGCTCGCCGGATTCGCCCTGGTCGCGGTCTTCACCTACGTGATGCTGTGGCTCGGCGTGCTGCTCGCCACGACCCTGCGCAGCATCGAGACGATCAGCGTCGTCGCGCCGTTCATCGTCGTCGTGCTGCCCTTCCTGTCCAGCGCCTTCCTCTCCCCGCAGTCCATGCCCGGCGTCATCCGTCCGATCGCCGAGTGGAACCCGGTCAGCGCCGTCATCGCCGCCTGCCGCGACCTGTGGGGCAACCCCGCCACCACGGGCCCCGGCTTCGTGGGCGAGCACCCGCTGATCGTGGTCGCGGTGACCCTGACCGCGCTCTTCGCGGCCTGTTGCGCCCTCAGCCTGCGCCGCTTCCGAAAGCCCTGAGCCCGAAGCCGTAAGGAACACCCACCATGCCTGTCACAGAACGCGCGGCGGCGCCCGACCCCGCCTCGCTCGACCTCACCGACCCGCAGACCTTCCTCGACGTCGACCAGCACGCCATGTGGCGCAGGTTCCGCACCGAGAGCCCCGTGCACTGGCAACCGGCCGGCCCGGCCGGCCCCGGGTTCTGGGTGATCTCCCGGTACGCGGACGCGGTCGCCGTCTACCGCGACAACAAGCGTTTCACCTCCGAGAAGGGCACCGTCCTCACCACGCTGCTGCGCGGCGAGGACTCGGCCGCCGGCAAGATGCTCGCCGTCACCGACGGGGTGCGCCACCGCGAGATCCGCAACCTCATGCTGAAGTCGTTCTCGCCGCGTGTCCTCGAGCCCGTCGTGGACGGTGTGCACCGGCACACCCGTGACCTGCTCGGCGCCGCCGTCGCGGCGGACCGGACCGACTTCGTCACCGACGTCGTCGACCACATCCCGATGCACACCATGGGCGACCTCCTCGACATCCCGGCCGCCGACCGCGCGCAGCTGGTCGAGTGGAACACCCGGACGCTGTCGCGGCACAGCTCCGAGGAGAGCGAGTTCGAGTCGCTCCTGGCGCGCAACGAGATCCTGCTCTACATCTCCGGACTCGCCGCCGAACGCCGGGCGAAGCCGGGCGACGACGTCCTCAGCACCCTGGCCACCGCCACCATCGGCGGCAGGCCGCTGACCGACGACGAGATCGTCCTCAACAGCTACAGCCTCATCCTCGGCGGCGACGAGTCGACCCGGATGTCGATCACCGGCGGGCTCATCGCCCTGGCCGGGAACCCCGAGCAGTGGCGCCGCCTCAAGAGCGGCGAGGTCACCCCGGAGTCGGCGACGGAGGAGATCCTGCGCTGGACGACACCCGCCATGCACTTCGGGCGCCGCGCCCTCACCGACGTGGAGATCGGGGACCGTACCGTCAAGGCCGGTGACGTGGTCACCCTGTGGAACGCGTCCGCCAACTTCGACGAGGACGTCTTCACCGACCCGTACACCTTCGACGTCGGCCGCACCCCCAACAAGCACGTGGTCTTCGGCCACGGACCGCACTTCTGCCTCGGCGCCTTCCTGGGCCGGGTCCATGTGAACGCCATGGTGGAGGCGCTGCGCGCCATGGTCGCCGACATCACCCTGCTCGGCCCTCCGCAGCGTCTCTACTCCAACTTCATCCAGGGCTACAGCGGCCTGCCCGTCGCACTGCGCGCGGAGCCGGCCGGCGAGGAGGTTCGCTGAGATGCGCCACGAGACACGGACCACGGGCGGCACCACGCTCGCGATCCTGTACACCGGGACCCCGTCCGACGCCTGGGACGAGGCACGCTGGAACGAGGTGCGCGGCCGGACGCGGGTGCTGCTCGACGCGTACGGTGCGGTCCTGCTGCGGGGCGCCGGCATCCCCGACGTCACCGCGTTCCACGGTGCCGTCAGCCGCTTCGGCGACGACCTCATCGAGAGCTATCGGGGCGGCAACACCCCTCGCAAGACGCTCTCCGACGGTGTCTTCACCTCCACCGAGTATCCCGCGCGCTACGACATCACCCTGCACAACGAGCTGTCTTACGCCCGCAGTTGGCCCGAACGGCTGTACTTCTGCTGCCTGGACGCACCCGACACCGGCGGCGCCACCCCGGTCTGTGACGGCGAGGCCCTGCTCGGCGCGCTCTCCCCGGAGGTGCGGGAGCGGTTCGCCGCCGGGGTGGTCTACCGCCAGTACCTGCACGGCGGGGCCGGGCTCGGCAAGTCCTGGCAGGACACGTTCGAGACGGACGACCGGGCCGTCGTCGAGGAGTTCCTCACCGAGTCGGGTGCCGACTTCGTGTGGACGGCCGACGGCGGGCTGCGGGTCGGCCAGCACCGCCCGGGGGTCCGCAAGAACCCGCGCACCGGCCGCGACACCTGGTTCAACCAGGCCGACCAGTGGCACCCCTCCAACCTCCCCGGCGACGAGGGCGAGCTGCTCCTCTCGCTGACCGACTCGGTCGACGACCTGCCGCACTGGGTGACGTACGCCGACGGCACGCCCCTCTCCGACGAGGACCTCTCCGAGGTCCGCGCGGCGCAGCGCGCGCACCGGCTGATCGAGCCCTGGCAGCAGGGCGACGTGATGATCGTCCACAACCTCTCCGTCCTGCACGGCCGGGAGGCGTTCACCGGGACGCGCAAGGTCGTCGTCTCGATGACCTGAGCAGACGAGAAGGGATCAGCCGCATGACCGTGCTCGACGACATCGTGGCGGGGGCGCGCGAGGACCTCGCGGAGCGCCGACGCGCCGTACCGGAAGAGGAGTTGAGGCGACGGGCGACGGCGCGCGGCCCGGGCGTGGACTGCGTGTCCCTGCTGAGGGCCGTGGACGGGAGCCCCCGGATCATCGCCGAGGTGAAGCGCGCGAGTCCCTCCCGCGGCCCGCTCGCCACGATCGCGGACCCGGCCGGGCTCGCGGCGGAGTACGAGAAGGGCGGCGCGGCCGCGATCAGCGTGCTGACCGAGGGCCGCAGGTTCGGCGGCGGTCTCGCCGACCTGGACGCGGTGCGGGCCGGGGTCGCCCTGCCGGTGCTGCGCAAGGACTTCGTCGTGGACCCGTACCAGGTCTGGGAGGCACGGGCGCACGGCGCGGACCTGGTGCTGCTGATCGTGGCGGCGCTCGAACAGCCGCTGCTGGCCGATCTGTCGGCACTGGCCACGGAGATCGGCCTGACGCCGCTGGTGGAGACCCACGACGAGGCGGAGGCCGAGCGGGCGCTCGCGGCGGGGGCGCGGGTGATCGGCGTCAACGCACGCGATCTGCGGACGCTGAGCGTGGACCGGTCGACGTTCGCGCGGGTCGTCCCGTACCTGCCGGCCGATGTCGTGCGGGTCGCGGAGTCGGGGGTGCGGGTGGCTGCCGACGTGGCGGAGTACGCGGAGCTGGGGGCGGACGCGGTCCTGGTGGGGGAGGCGGTGGTCGTCGACGGTGACGCGGCGTCGGCGGTCGCGCGGCTGCGGGGCTGACGCCCGTTCAGGGGCGCGGGGAACTGCGCGAGGACGGACCACGGCCCGCAGCCGCCCCGCGACCCCGCCCCCCCCGGCGATCACGCGGGGGACGCGACCCGCCCCGCCGAAACGGCCACCCACCGTTCCAGCACCTCCGCCGCCGCCCCCGAATCCACGGCGTGCCCCGCACGGGCCAGGCCGGAGGCGAGGCGTTCCGTCAGCGGCGCCGTACCCCCCTCGAACGCCGCCAGTCCCGCCGCCGCGGACAGCAGGACGGCATCCCTGACCGGCCCCCGCGCCCCCGCCAGGACCTCGCGGGCCACCCGGGCGTTGTGCACCCGGTCGCCGCCGCGCAGCGCCCCCGCGGCGGCCCGTGGGACACCGATGTCCCGCGGATCGAACGACTCCCGGCGGACCTCGCCGCCGGTGACCGACCACACGGTGGAGGTAGTGGTGACCGTCAGCTCGTCCATCCCGTCGTCGCCGCGGAACACCAGCGCGTCGGTGCCCCGCCCGGCGAGCACCTCGGCGATGCGCCGGGCGAGCGCCGGGTCGGCGACCCCGATCGCCTGGGCCGCCGGCCGTGCCGGATTGGTCAGCGGACCGAGGGCGTTGAACACGGTACGGATACCGAGTTCGCGGCGCGGCCCGGCGGCATGCCGCATCGCCGGGTGGAACAGCGGGGCGAAGCAGAACGTGATGCCGGTGTCCTCCACGACCGCCGCGACCTCGTCGGCCGGCAGGTCGAGCGCCACCCCCAGCTCCTCCAGCACATCGGCGGAGCCACACGCCGAGGACGCCGAGCGGTTGCCGTGTTTGACGATCCGGGCCCCGGCCCCGGCCGCCACCAGCGCCGACATCGTCGAGATGTTCACGCTGTGCGAGCCGTCGCCGCCGGTCCCCACGATGTCGAGGCAGCGGCCCGGCACCGGCAGCGGCACCGCGTGCCGGAGCATGCCGCGGGCCAGGCCCTCGATCTCCGCGGCCGTCTCGCCCTTCGCGCGCAGGCCCATCATCAGGGCGGCGAGCCGTGCCGGGCCCGCCGCGCCGGACATGGCCTCGTCCATCGCCCACTCGGCCTGCGGCGCGGACAGGTCCCGGCGGTCCAGCAACGTGCTCAGCAATGTCGGCCAGTTGTTCACGGCGATCTCCTCGTACGTCAATGGATTCATTTTCAGTCTGGGAAAGAAAACGGCTCCTTTCCAGACCACTGCCGCGCCCTTCGTGCGGTCCAATTCGCCCGAACCGGAATGGGAAAGGGAAGGGAAAGGGGGATGAGAGCAGCGTGCATGCGACGATGAATGTCGTCCGGGACTCCGGCGTCCCGCTGACGTCACAGATCCAGCTGTTCATCAAGAGCGAGGTCGCCGCCGGAGTGCTGCATCCGGGCAGCCGGCTGCCCTCCAGCCGGAGCCTCGCCGACGACCTGGGCGTCTCGCGGAGTGTGGTCGTCGAGGCGTACGGGCAACTCGTGGCCGAGGGCTATCTGGAGGCGGTGCAGGGCGCGGGCACCCGTGTCGTACGGCATCTGCGGCCCGAGCCGGTCGTACCGACCCTGCTGGAGGACGGCCGGGTGCCGGACGTGCGGTGGGACCTGCGCCCCAACGCCCCCGTGTTCCCGCACTTCCCGCGCCGCGACTGGCTCACCTGCTACCAGTGGGCGCTGCGGTCCGCGGACCCGGCCGACCACGACTACCCGCCGCCCGCCGGGATGCCGGCGCTGCGCACCGAACTCGCCCACTACCTGGGCCGGGTGTGCGGCGTGCCCAGCACACCCGACCAGATCATGGTCGTCGCCGGCTTCGCCCAGACGCTCGGCCTGCTCGGCGCCGCGCTGCCGGAACTGGGCGTGGACACCCTGGGCATGGAGGACCCGGGGCATCCGCGCCAGCGCCGGTTCGTGCGCGAGTGCGGACTGCGGCCCGTCCCGGTGCCCGTCGACGCGGAGGGCATCGACGTGACGGCACTGGCGGCCTCGGGGGTGCGTGCGGTGCTTGTCACGCCCGCCCACCAGTACCCGACCGGCGTCACCCTGTCCGCGCGACGGCGCGCCGAACTCGTGGCGTGGGCACGGAGGACGGGGGGCTGGATCGTGGAGGACGACTACGACGGCGGCCTCTGGTACGAGCGCGGCACGCCCCGGCCGCTCGCCCTGCGCCGGCTCGCCCCCGAGCACGTCGTCTACGCGGGCACCGCCAGCAAGACGCTCGCCCCCGGCCTGCGCCTGGGCTGGCTCGTGGCACCGCGCGCCCTGCTCGGCCCGCTCCTGCGCGCCCGTGCCCGGCACGACCTGGGCACCGACAGCCTCGCGCAGCTGGCGTTCGCGCAGTTCCTGCGCAGCGGCCTGTACGACCGTCATCTGCGCCGCCTCAACTCCCTCTGCCGGGACCGCCGTCAGGTCCTGGAGACGGCGGTACGACGGCATCTGCCCGGCGCGAGGGTCCTGGGACCGGCGGCCGGACTGCACGCCTGCGTACAGCTGCCTCCGCACACCGACGAGGCGGCGCTGGTGGCGGGGGCGCTCAGCCGCTCGGTCCTGGTGCGGGGCGCGGCGGCGTTCCACGCGCGGGCGGGGGAGGGGACGCCCGCGCTGGTGGTGGGGCACGCCCAGCTTCCGAGGACGGGGATCGGGGAGGCCGTCGCGGAGCTGGGCGCGGTCATCGGCTGACCGGGGAGGCGCCGAGCTCCAGGAAGTTGCGCATCATGGCCAGCCCGCCCGTCGTCATCACGGACTCCGGGTGGAACTGCACCCCTTCGACGGGCAGGGTCCGGTGCCGCAGCCCCATCACATAGCCGTGATCGGCGGCCACCGCGGTCGTCATGAGCTCCTCCGGCAGCGGCTCGGCGACCAGCAGCGAGTGGTACCGGGTCGCCTCCAGGGTGTGCCCCAGCCCCTGGAACAGCCCCGCCCCGTCGTGCCGGACGGTGCTGGTCCGCCCGTGCATCACCTGTTCCGCCACCTCGATCCGTCCGCCGTACGCGAGCCCGATGGCCTGGTGCCCCAGGCACACCCCGAGCAGCGGCACCCGTCCCGCGAACTCGTGCACCAGCTCCACGTGCCCCGAGTCGGCCGGATGCCCGGGGCCCGGCCCGAGCACCACGGCGTCCGGCTCGAGCCCCGCCAGGGCGGCGGGTGTCCGGGTCAGGGAGCGGACGACCCGGGTGTCGGCACCGAGGGTGCGCAGGTACTGGTCGATGATGTGGACGAAACTGTCGTACGCGTCGATCAGCAGCACCTTCACGGCAGCAACTCCTCTCCGGTCAGCGCCCAGTACGCCGCGCCCATCTTCGCCAGGGTCTCCCGCCACTCCGCCTCCGGATCCGACTGGGCGACGATGCCGGCCGAGCTCTGGGTGGAGTAGACGGCCCCGTCGTACGCGATCGTGCGGATGCACAGGGCGAGCTCGCACCAGCCGCGTACGTCGATCAGCCCCACCGCGCCCGCGTAGCTGCCGCGAGGCTCTTCCTCCAGGCCGTCGATGATCTCCATGGCGCGCACCTTGGGCGCCCCGGTCATGGTTCCGGCGGGGAACGTCGCACGCACCGCCTGCCACACGTCGACGCCCGGTTCCAGACGGCCGGAGACCGTCGACACCAGGTGGAAGACGTGCGAGAAGCTCTCCACGTCCATGAGCCGGTCCACCGGCTGGGTGCTGGGCCGGCTGATCCGGCCGATGTCGTTGCGGCACAGGTCGACGAGCATGATGTGCTCGGCCTGTTCCTTGCCGGACTCCCGCATCTCCTTGATGCGGCGCCGGTTGACCTCGTCGTCGGGGCCGCGCGGCGCGGTGCCCGCGATGGGCCGCATCACGATCTCGTCCCCGGCGAGGTCGTCGCGCTCGATCCGGAAGAACAGCTCCGGGCTCGCGCCGATGAGGGTGCCGCCCGCCCCGGGCACGAGATACATGTACGGCGACGGGTTCCGCGCGCGCAGTCGCCGGTAGACGTCGAGCGGCTCCAGGTCCGTCACCACGTCGATACGGTGCCCGATCTGGATCTGGTACAGGTCGCCGACCGCGATGTGCGCGAGGCAGCGGTCCGCCCAGCCCAGGAACGTGTCACGGGCGACGCTGTCGTGCACCGAGCGGGGTGCGGGCGCCTCCGGCGGTGCGACGGCGGCGGTCCGTGCCGCCTCGGCGGCGGCCGCGGCGATGTCCGGCGCCGGCTCCGCGCCCGCGAACTCCGCACAGTGCGCCCGCAGATGACATGGTGCCCCGCCCGCGACGTCGTACCGGACGGTGTCCCGGAAGAGCGTGAGCGTGATGTCCGGGCCCTGCGGATCCCCGGTCCGCCCGGGCAGCGTCTCCATGTGCCATGCGGACTCGTACGCGAAGGACGACAGGAACCCGAACGCGTATCCCTGGGCGGGGAGTTCACCGCCGACCTCGAACACACCCCGGACCCGGCCGAGGGCCTCCCACAGCATGTCCCGGCCGGTGAAGCGCAGCCGGTGCCGGCCGGGCTCCGGGCCCGGCGGCGGGTTCCGGACGAGCCCCGCCGCTCCGGCCGCCCGGGCGAGGGCCGCCGCCACGGCCGGTACGCCGTCGATGTCGAGATGCCGGTCGTACACCCGGATCTCGGCCAGCCGCCCGACGCCGACGACCGCCGAGCGCCGGTCCTCGGCACTGCCCGCCGGACTCTCCAGGAGGAACACGTCCGCCGAGGGGCGGCCGCCGGTCAGCCGGGCGTAGAGAGCGAGCGGTTCATGCCGGGGCAGACGGGTGCAGGCGATCCGCACCTCCATGGTTCCCTTTTCGTTCAAGACGAACTCCCCACCGATTCAGTGTCATGGGCAGGAAGAGTCAATCAACCGCCCCGTGAACGCGGCCAGACCAATTCCGTGGAGCCGATGCAGTCCATTCTCGAATTGCTTGACCGGATGCCCGGGCCGGATATGTAGTGGGCGCATATTCGATGCCGACAGGGAAGGCACGGCCATGGAAGTCCTGGAAAGGCAGACCGCTGAATTCGCCGAACTCCGGCGTACGTTCCCGGCAGCCCAGCAACCCGACTGGCCCGACCCCGCCGCGCTGCGTGACGTCACCGACGGGCTGGCCACCGCGGCACCGCTGGTCACCGCCCGAGAGTGCGCCGACCTGCGGGAGCGCATGGCGGCCGTGGCCCGCGGCGAGGCGATCCTGCTGCAGGGAGGCGACTGCGCCGAGACCTTCGCGCAGGTGACCGCCGACTCCGTGCGCCGCAAGCTGAAGACGCTGCTGCAGATGGCCGTGGTCCTCACCCACGCCACCGCCCTGCCGGTCGTCAAGGTCGGCAGGATGGCGGGCCAGTACGCCAAACCGCGCTCCAGCCCCGTCGAGCGGCAGGGCGAGGTGACCCTGCCGTCGTACCGCGGGGACGCGGTCAACGGCCTGGAGTTCACCGCCGCGGCCCGCCGGCCCGACCCGGCCCGCCTGCGCACCATGTACGAGGCGTCGGCGAGCACCCTCGGCCTGGTCCGGTCCCTCACCACGGGCGGGTTCGCCGGCCTGAGCCAGGTGCACGCCTGGAACCGGGGGTTCGTCGCCCGCTCACGCGCCGGGGAGCGCTACGAGGCACTCGCCGACGAGATAGGCCGCAGCCTGGCCTTCATGCACGCCTGCGGCATCGACACCCGGGAGCTCGGCACCGCCGAGTTCTATGTGAGCCACGAAGGGCTGCTCCTGGACTACGAGACGGCGCTCACCCGCACCGACCCGGAGACGGGCCGCGTCCACGCGGGCAGCGGCCACCTGCTGTGGATCGGGGAGCGCACCCGCCAAGTGGACGGCGCGCACGTCGAGTTCTTCTCCCGGATCAGCAACCCGATCGCGGTGAAGCTCGGCCCGTCCGCCGCCGCCGACGACGTGCTGCGGCTGGTCGACCGCCTCGACCCGCACCGCGAGCCGGGCCGTCTCACGTTCGTGGTGCGGGCGGGCGCGGAGCGCGTACGGGACGTGCTGCCGGTCCTCGTCGAGAAGGTCGGCGCCGAGGGGGCCCAGGTGTGCTGGGTCAGCGACCCGATGCACGGCAACACGACCACGGCGCCCAGCGGCCACAAGACCCGCCGCTTCGAGACGGTCCTCGACGAGCTGCGCGGCTTCGTGGAGGTCCACCGCGCCCTGGGCACCCACCCGGGCGGCATCCACGTCGAGCTGACCGGCGACGACGTCACGGAGTGCGTCGGCGGCGGCAACGCCCTCCTGGCGGAGGACCTGCCGGTCCGTTACGAGACGGCCTGCGACCCGCGGCTGAATCACACGCAGTCGCTGGACCTGGCGTTCCTGCTGGCGGAGATGTACCGCGACCGGTGACGGGGGCCGGCCGGCGGGAGCCGTCCGTCACCGCGGTCCCGCGCCCCCTCGGGACGCGTCCGGCGTCTCGGCCACCAGCGCGTACGGGGGATCCTGCTCCAGGTAGAAGTGCCCTCCGGGCAGCGTCCGCACCCGGAACGGTCCCCGGGTCACCTCCCGCCAGGCAGCCACCTGGTCGCCGGTCACCCGGGGGTCGTCGGCGCCGACCAGCGCCGTGACCGGGCAGGCGAGCGGCTCGGCGGGACCCCGCCCGTACGCGGCGAGCATCCGGAAGTCGGCGCCGATGTACGGCAGGACGAGGTCCACGAACCCGCGGTTGTCCAGGAGCTCCGGGTCGGTGCCGCCCAGTTCGATCAGGGTCCTGACGACCGCGGCCTCGTCCCAGGTGGTCGCCGTCGCGGGGTCCGCAACGTGCAGCTGCGGGGCACGGGCGCCGGAGGCGAACAGATGGTGCACGGTGCGGCCCGCCGCCTCGAGGGCCCTGGCCGCCTCGTAGGCGACGGTCGCGCCCATGCTGTGGCCGAACAGGGCGAGCGGGCGGGAGTCGTCGACGGCCAGCAGCTCCGCCGCGATCTCCCGCGCCATCGGCGCGAGTGCGGTGGCGTACGGCTCCCCGAAACGCTCGGCACGCCCCGGATAGCACACGGCGTGCACCTCGAGCCCGCGGAGCGCCTTGCTCCAGCCGCGGAAGAAGTAGGGCGAACCGCCGGCGTGCGGAAAGCACACCAGGCGCCGCTCGGCGAAGGGTCGCGGTTCCATGACCTGCGTCCACAGCATCCTGCCCCCAAGGGTCGTCATGCGCTCCGGCGGTCGCCGGTGCCCGGGCGATGGTCTCGCGTCGCGCTGACACACCGTTGACAGGGCGGGCCGGCCACGGGTGTCAGCCGCGTGTCAGGACCGCGCGTCAGCATGGACCGCACGGGAGTGTTCGCCCGAAGAGCCGCATATCCGCACAGAAAGCCTCTTCCCTCACCCACCGGAACTCCGTGTCCGCCCACGATCCCAGGAGCACCATGCCTCCGGCCACGTCGACGTACCCCTCGATCACCGAGGCCACCATGATGCCGCGCCTCATCCGGATCGGCTCCAACCTCTACGGCGCCGTCTTCACCCTGATGAAGCTGCTGCCCGCCCACTACATCCTGCAACGCGCCCGGGAACGAGGTGAGCTGGGCCCCGACACGGTCATCGTGGAGACCACCTCCGGCACCTTCGGACTCGCCCTGGCCATGCAGGCCGCCCTGATGCGCCGGAAGCTGATCCTGGTCAGCGACCCGGCCATCGACGCCCATCTGTACCGCCGACTCACCGACCTCGGCGCCCGTGTCGAGATCTGCCGGGAGCCCGCGCCGGTGGGCGGCTACCAGACCGCCCGGCTCGACCGCCTCGCCGAGATCCGGGCCGAACTGCCCGACACCTTCTGCCCCGAGCAGTACAGCAACCCCGACAACCCCCGCTCGTACGGCACGGTCGCCGAGCAGCTGCAGCGTACGCTCGGCACCGTCGACTGCCTGGTCGGCCCCGTCGGTTCGGGCGGCTCCATGTGCGGCACCACGCGCGCCCTGCGCACCCGTACCCCGCACACCGTCGCGCTCGGCGTCGACACCCACCACAGCGTCCTGTTCGGCCAGCCGGACGGCTCGCGCGAGCTGCGCGGCCTCGGCAACAGCCTGTGGCCGGCCAACCTCGACCACGCCGTCTTCGACGAGGTGCACTGGCTGTCCGCGGCGGAGGCGTACGCCAGCACCCGCGCGCTGCACGCCCGGCACGCCCTGTTCCAGGGCCCCACCAGCGGCGCCGCCTACCAGGTCGCCCGCTGGTGGGCCGGACGCAACCCCGACCGGACCTGTGTGGTGATGCTCCCCGACGAGGGCTACCGCTACCAGGCCACGGTCTACGACGACGCCTGGCTCGCCGCGGGCGGCCACACGACCGCGGACCGTCCGGCCCGGCCTTCGCAGGTCACCGAGCCCGGAGCCGCGGGGGAGCGCTGGTCCCGGCTCGTCTGGCGACGGCGTTCCTACGACGCGGTACCCGGCGTCGTCCCGCGCGCCCCGCTGGCGGAAGAGGCCCTGTCATGAGCCCCCGGGCCACGGACACCGGCCGTCTCACCGGAACCCTCGCCCCCCGCACCCGTCGCCTCGTCTACGGCGAACAGAGCCCCGACGAGATCCGCCGCGAGCTCGAACCCATCACCACCGTCGACCTCGCCCACGTGGTGATGCTCACCGAGTGCGGACTGCTGCCGGGCGAGGCGGCGGCCCGGCTCATCGACGCCGTACGGCGACTGCGGGCGAGCGGCTTCCGCGAACTGGAGGGCCTGGACGCCCCGCGCGGCGCCTACCTCATGTACGAGGGCCACCTCTCCGCCGTACTGGGGGAGGACGTCGGCGGCAGGCTGCACACCGCCCGCTCCCGCAACGACATCAAGGCGACCGTGACGGCGATGCGCCTGCGCGACGAGCTCTCCGGCCTCCACGGGCAGTTGATGCGCCAGCAAGGCGTCCTGCTGTCCAGGGCCCGCGCGTACGCCGAGGTCGTCATGCCCGTCCACACCCACTTCCAGCCCGCGATGCCCGTGACCTACGGCCACTACCTGGCGGGCATCGCCGCCGCCCTGGACCGTGACCTCGCGGCACTGCGGCACACGGTCGGCGAACTGGACCGCTGCCCCCTGGGCGCGGGCGCCGTCGCCGGCACCGACCTGCCGATCAACCCGGAGCGCACGGCCCTCCTGCTCGGCTTCACGGCGTCGCCGCTGCACGCCACCGACGCGGTCGCCGCCCGTGACACCGTGCTGCGCGCTCTCGCCGTGAGCGCGTCGGCCGCGGTCACCCTCAGCCGGCTGGCCACGGATCTCCAGCTGTGGAGCACGCAGGAGTTCGGCTTCGTCGCCTTCCCGGAACGGCTCGTCGGCGGCAGCTCCGCGATGCCGCAGAAACGCAACGCGTTCCTGCTCGAACACGTCAAGGCCAAGGCGGCGCTCGCCATCGGCGCGTGGACGGCGGCGGCGTCGGCGATGAAGTCGACCCCGTTCACCAACTCCATCGAGGTCGGCACGGAAGCCGTCTCGGCGGCCTGGCCCGCCCTGGCCGCCGTACGGGACGCGATCCTGCTCGGCCAGGTGCTGGTCTCCGGGGCGCGCCCGGTCGCCGCGCGGATGGAGGCCCGCGCCGCGGAAGGCTTCGTGACCGCGACCGTGGTCGCCAACCGGATGGTCGCGCAGGGCGTCCCGTTCCGCACCGCGCACCACGTCGTGGGCGCGGCCGTGCGCCGGGCGGTCGAGTCCGGGAACACCGCACTCACCGCGGGGGCGCCGCTCCCCGCACTGCGCGACGTCGTCGCGGAGCTGAACAGGGGCGGCGGCCCGGGGGAGTGCGGCAAGACGGTGGACGCCCTGCGCGGCCGCCTGCGCGACCACGCGGAGTGGGCCGCCTCCCACCGCGCCCGCCTGCGGGACGCACACCGTCGGCTGGACGCCGAGGCACAGGGGATCGTGGCGCGGTACGCGCCGGGAGGCACACGATGAGAGCCGGCTGGATGGCCTTCGTGGAGAGCAACACCACCGGTACGGGACGGGAGTTCTGCGCCGCCGCACGCGCGCGCGGCCTCCGGCCCGTGCTGCTCGCCCGCGACCCCGGACGGTATCCGTACGCCGCCGAGGACGACGTCGACACCAGGACCCTCGACACCTCCGACCCGGACGCGGTGCTCCGCACGCTGACCGCTCTCGCCGCGGCCGGCGGTCTCGCGGGGGTCACCTCCAGCTCCGAGTACCACGTCGCGACAGCGGCCCGCGCCGCCGCGGCGCTCGGTCTGCCGGGCCCCGACGGTGACGCGGTGGCGGCCTGCCGCGCCAAGGACGTACAGAGGGAACGGCACCGCGCGGCCGGGGTGCCGGTGCCGCGGTTCCAGGCCGTCACGGATGCCGCGGCGGCCGTCGCCGCGGCCGAGTCCCTCGGCTACCCCGTCGTGCTCAAACCGGTCAGCGGCTCGGGCTCGGTCGGCGTACGCCTGTGCCGTCACGCGGACGACACCCGTCACTGGGCCCACCGGCTCCTGGACGACGGCGCGCACACCCGCATCCTGGTCGAGGAGGCGGTGGACGGACCGGAGTTCTCGGTCGAGACCTTCGACGGCCGGGTCGTCACCGTGGTCGCCAAACACGTCGGCCCGGCCCCGTACTTCGTGGAGACCGGCCATGACGTGCCCGCCGCCACCCCCGAGTCCACGACCCACGCGCTGGGCGAGACGGCCGTCCACGCCCTGACGGCTCTGGGCCTCGGCTGGGGCGCCGCCCACACCGAACTGCGCTGGTCCGTCGGCGGCCCGGTCGTCATCGAGGTCAACCCGCGCCTGGCGGGCGGCATGATCCCGGTCGCGGTGCGGGCCGCTCTGGGCGTGGACCTGGTGGACGCGGTCGTGGCCCGGGCCGCGGGCCTCCCGGCGGCGGCGCCCGCCCCCGGTGCGGGGCATGCCGCCGTGCGCTTCGTCATGGCGGCCCGCGAGGGCCGGGTGGCGTCGGTACGCGGGCTGTCCGCGGCCGCCACGGCCCCCGGCGTCCTGGCCGCGCGGGCGACCACCGCGCCCGGCCGCGACATCCGCATCACGCACTCGTTCCAGGACCGTCTGGCCTGCGTGGTGGCCGCTGCACCCGACCCGCTGAAGGCGGCCCGCCGTGCCCTGGCGGCCGCCGCCCTCGTCGAGGTCGACCTGGACCCCGTTCCCGCCCCGCACCCCGCACGAGAGAGGGCCGCCACCTGATGACCGCGACGAGCCTTTCCGGCCGGGCACCCGAGGAACACGGCGTGCGCACCGGTCCCGAGTTCACCACCACCGTCCCCCGCTGGCGCGCCCCGCACGCGGGCGGTCCCGGCGCCGGCACGCACCGGACCGCACTCCCGCCCGACCTGCTCGACGACCTGGAGCGCACCGCCCGTGCCCTCGGCACCGACCTGCCCGTCCTCCTGCTCACCGCACACGCCCGCGTCCTGGCCACCCTCACCTCCGAACGCGGCGTCGTCTCCGGTTACGTACCGCCACGGCCGGGGAGCGCGGCGCGCGCCCTGCGTCTGACCGTCGCCCCCTCCACCTGGGCCGACCTGGGCGAAGCCGTCTCCGCCGCGCGGGAGGCGACGGCCGGCGCGCCCGAACCCGCACCCGACCCCGCACCCGACACGGTGCTCGACCTGTCCGGCCTCACGACCGGCACCCCCGGCAGCGGGCCGGGCGCCCTGCTGCGGTTCGCGTGGGCGCAGGGCCCGGACGGCCTCACCCTGCACGTGACGTACGACCTCGGCGCCTTCGACGGCGACCACGCCGCACGCCTCGCCGGATACCAGCAGGCCGCCCTGCGGCTGCTCGCCGAGGACCCGTCCGCCCGGCACGACCGCCAGAGCCTGCTCTCCCGGGAGGAGACCGCGACCCAGCTCTACGGACTCGCCGGTCCGCGCCTCGACCCGCCCGGCCTCACGTTCGTGGACCTGTTCCGGCGGCGGGCACGGGAGCGGCCCGACGCCCCCGCCGCCGCCCACGGCGACCGGAGCTGGACCTACCAGGAGCTCGACGCCCACTCCGACCGCGTCGCGTGTGCCCTGGTCGCGGCGGGAGCGGGTGCCGAGGACGTGGTCGCGGTGGTCATGGACCGCACCCTCGAATGGATCGCGAGCGCGATCGGCGTCCTCAAGGCGGGCGCCGTGTACCTCCCGATGCCGTGCGACCTGCCCGTGGAACGCGTGGCCGTCCAACTCGAGGAAGCCGTCTGCGTACTGGCCCTCACCGACCACCACGGCGAGAGCCTCGTCCGCAAGGCCGCCGCCGAACTCGACAACGGTCCGGCCGTCCTGCCGTTCCCGCACACCGACGCCGGTCCCCGCCCTCCGCTGCCCGACCCGCCCGCCCCCCACCAGGCCGCCTACATCTACTTCACCTCGGGCTCCACCGGCACCCCCAAGGGCGCCCTGTGCGAGCACGGCGGCCTGGTCAACCACCTCTGCGCGAAGATCGACGACATGGGGCTCGCGGCGGGACCCGGCCAGGTCGTGGCGCAGACCGCGTCCATGGGCTTCGACATCTCCCTGTGGCAGTTCGCCGCCCCGCTGCTGGCCGGCGCCACGACCCGCGTCATCGACACCGACATGCTGCTCGACGTCCCCGGATTCCTCGACGAACTCGTCGACCACGAGGTGACCGTCGCGCAGACCGTCCCCGCCTATCTCGACGTCCTGCTGCGCCATCTGGAGCGGCACCCGCGCGACCTCGGTGCCCTGCACACCCTCTCCGTCACCGGCGAGGTCCTCGGCCTCGACCCGGTCCGCCGCTGGTTCGCCGCCCATCCCGGCATCCGCCTCGTCAACGCCTACGGCGCCACCGAGGTCTGCGACGACACCATGCACGAGATCCTGGACGGCGTCCCGGAGCACGGCTTCGTGCCACTGGGGCGGTCCCTGCCGAACGTCAACACCTACGTACTCGACCACCATCTGGACCTCGTCCCCCTCGGCACCACCGGCGAGATCGCCTTCTCCGGTGTCTGCGTGGGCCGTGGCTACATCAACGACGAGGACCGCACCCGGCAGGCCTTCGTCCCGGACCCGTTCCGCGCCCACACCCGCATGTACCGCAGCGGCGACTTCGGCCGCTGGCTGCCCGACGGCCGCCTGGAGTTCCTGGGACGACACGACGAACAGGTGAAGATCCGCGGCTACCGGATCGAACTCGGCGAGATCGAACACCAGTTGGCGACCATGGCCGGAGTGCGGGACGTGGCGGTCGTCCTCGACGGCGACCTCGGTGCGACCCGCACCCTCGTCGCCTTCCTCACCACGGACGAGACGGACCCGGCGGCCTTCGACACCGCCGCACGGGCGCGGGACTTCCTCACGGCCCTGCTGCCCGACTACATGGTGCCCACCTACTTCCATCGGCTCGAACACCTCCCGCTGACCTCCCACGGCAAGGTCGACAAGGGGGCCCTGGCCGCACTCGCCGGCACCCTCGGCCACGGCGGTGCCGCCCACACCGCCCCGGCCGCCCCCGACGAACGGCGCCTCGCCGTGGCCTGGGCCGAGGTGCTGGGCGTCCCCGTGGAACGCATCGGCAAGGACGACAGCTTCTTCGCGCTCGGCGGCACGTCCCTGGCCGCCGCCCGGCTCCTCGCCCGCCTCGGCCGCCTGCTGACCGTCGCCGACCTGGTCGCCCATCCGGTCCTCGCCGACCTGGCCCAGGTCCTGACCCGCCGCCGCGACGGCGGACGCCACCGACCGCACCGGCACCGGCTGCTGCATCCGCTGCTACCGGTACGCAGCCCGCACCGCACCCTGGTCTGCTTCCCGTACGCCGCCGGGAACGCCGTCAACTACCGGGCACTCGCCGAGGAGCTGGAGCGCGACGGCGTCGCCGTGTACGGGGCCGAACCGCCCGGCCACGACTTCGCCGCCCCCGACGAACCCCTCCTGGACGTCCCCGAGCTGGCCCGCCGCGCCAGGGACGAGATCCTCGCCCACCTCACCACGCCCGTCCTGCTGTGGGGCCACGGCGCCGGTGCCGCGGCCGCCCTGGAGACCGCCCGGCTCCTGGAGGCGGCGGGGCGGCCCGCCGAGCGGGTCTTCCTCGGCGCGCAACTGCTGCCGGACACCGCGGCGTTGCTGGCCGGCCTCGCCGAACTCGCCGCCGTGGACCGGCGCACGCTGCTCGGCCGGCTGCGCGGCGGCCACGCCTACGTGGAACTGGACGCGTACCAGCCGGAACGGGCCGAGGTCGCCGACCGCGCCTACCGGCACGACGTCGACACCGCCCACCGGCATCTCATCCGGCTCCAGGAAGAGCCGCGTCCGCGCCGTCTGGCCGCCCCGGTGGACGTCGTCGTCGCCCGTGACGACCCGCAGACCGCGGACGCCTCCCGTGCCGTCGTCGCCTGGCGCAGACTCGCCGAGCGCGTCACGCTCCACGAACTGGACGACGGCGGCCACTACTTCATCGGCACCCGGCCGGCCCTCAGCGCGGCCCGGGTACGCGAGGCGATCACCCGTACGCACCCGCCGGCCGGACCCGCACGGGACAGGCCCGTACAGGACAGGAGGCGCACGTGACCACGACCGACCACCGCCGGGTGGCGGCCACCGGGGTGAGCACCGCCTTCGGCACCTTCGGTGAACTGCTCCAGGGCGTGCTGCCCGAGGAGGACGGAGACTTCCTGGTCACCCTGCCGGTGGCCCGCTGGTCCACGGCACGCTTCGTCCTCACCCCGGACCGGACGGAGGTGGCCGTCGAACCGGCCCACAAGACCAAGGCGCTGCGGCTGGCCGGGATGATCCTGGACGACGCCGGAAGACCCGGCGGCGGGGAACTGGTCATCGACAGCACCCTGCCCGAGGGCAAGGGCCTGGCCAGTTCGTCCGCCGACCTGGTGGCCACGGCGCGGGCCGTCGCCAACGCCCTCGGCGAACCCATGCCACCGCGCCGTATCGAGTCGTACCTGGCCCGCATCGAACCCACCGACGGCGTCCTGTACCCGGCGATCGTCGCGTTCCACCACCGCAGCGTGCGGCTGCGCGCGGAACTCGGCTCGCTGCCCCCGATGACGGTCGTCGGCATCGACGAGGGCGGCGCGGTCGACACCGTCGCCTTCAACGCCCTGCCGAAACCGTTCACCGCGGCCGACCGGCGGCAGTACGCCCGCCTCCTGGACCGTGTCACGCGCGCCGTGGCCCGCGGGGACCTGGCCGAGGTCGGCCGGGTGGCCACCGAGAGCGCCCGGATGAACCAGGTGCTGCGCCACAAGAAGTCGCTGGAGCCGATGATCCGCGTCTGCGAGGACATCGGTGGTCTCGGCGTCGTCATCGGCCACAGCGGCACCTCACTGGGGATCCTCCTGGACACCACGGCGCCCGGCAGCGCGGGCCGGCTCGCCGCCGCCGCACAGCGGTGCCAGGAACTCGAGGGCAATGTGACGGTGTTCCACACCCTCAGCTTCCACTGAGCCGGACGGGGGTCCACCAGTCGGTGGACCTCAAGTTCAACCGGTCGCCGCTGTCGGCGCCGCACCCCCGACGAAGAGCATGGATGCCATGAAGAATCTTCCCGTACAGATGGCTCGTTGGAGCGCCGCCCACCCCTGGCGGGGCATCGTCGGCTGGCTCGTGTTCGTCGTCCTGTGCCTCGGCGTCGGCATCTCCGTCGGATCCAACCCGGCGACCACCGAGGACTTCCGCATCGGCGAGGCGGGACGCGGCGAGGAGATCGCCGCGGAGGGCGGGTTACAGCAGCGCCCCGTCGAACACGTCCTCATCACCGCGAAGCCGGGGACCGGAAAGCTCGACATCGCCGCCGCCGACTCGGCCGCCGCCGACGTCGCCGCCCGGATGGGCAGGCTGCCCGAGGTGCTCTCCGTCGCCGACCCGGTACGCAGTGCGGACGACACGGCGGTGCGCGTCACCATCACCATGAAGGGCCCGGAGCTGGAGGGCAAGAAGCACGTCGACCCGCTGCTCGAGCAGACCGCGGCCGTGCAGAAGGCGAACCCCGGGCTGCGCGTCGAGGAGACCGGATCGCCCTCCATCAGCAAGGGCGTCGAGAAGCTGCGCGGCGACGACCTCTCGCGCACCGAGGTGATCGCCCTGCCGGTCACCCTCATCACCCTGCTGCTGGTCTTCAGCTCCGTGGCGATGGCCCTCGTACCGCTGCTGCTCGCCCTGTCCTCGATCGTCGCGGCCGTCGGCCTGTCGATGGTGGCCTCGCACGTCTTCCCCGACGCGGGCGTCGGCACCAACGTCATCCTGCTCATCGGTCTCGCCGTCGGGGTCGACTACACGCTCTTCTACCTCAAGCGCGAACGGGAGGAACGGGCGCGCGCCGGCGGCAAACTGAGCCCGCAGGCCGTCGTCGAACTCGCCGCCGCCACGTCCGGACGGGCCGTCGTCCTCTCCGGTCTCGCCGTCGCCGTCTCCAGCGCCACCCTCTACCTCGCCGACGACGTCATCTTCTCGTCCATCGCCACCGGCGCGATCCTCGTCACCCTCGTCGCCGTCGTCAGCTCCCTGACCGTGCTGCCCGCCCTCCTCGCCAAGCTGGGCATGCGCGCCGAGCGCCGGGCCGAGCGCCGGGCGGCCCGCGGGCTCGCGCCGAAGAAGCAGCGGACGCACAAGACCGGCCCCGGCCGGCTGACCGCCGCCGTGCTGCGCCCCGTCGCCAAGCACCCCACCGCCACCCTCACCGTCACCGTGCTCGGGCTGCTCGCCCTCGCCGCCCCGGTGCTCGGTCTCAAGCTCACCGACATGGGCCGCGAGACGCACTCCCGCTCCATCGTCGCCATGCAGGTCTACGACCGGCTGAACGCGGCCTACCCGGATCTGAAGTCCATGCACCAGGTCGTCGTCCGCGCCGACGCCGACAAGTCGCCCGAGGTGACCGCCGCCCTGCGCGCACTCGCGGCCGACGTCAAGGACGACCCGCGCCTGAGCGGCACCTCCCGGCTGACCACGTCCCCCGACCACCGGATCAGCATGCTCCAGCTGCAGGTCCCGTACTACGTCAGCAGCGACGAGGCCCAGTCCTCGCTCAAGGACATCCGCGACACCTACGTCCCGGAGACCGTCGGCCGGGTGAAGGGCGCCGAGACCGCGGTGACCGGTGACGTCGCCCGCTACACCGACTACCCGACCCACCAGGAACAGAAGCTGCCCCTCATCATCGGGGCGCTGCTCCTGGTCACCTTCGCCATGACCGTCTGGGCGTTCCGCTCCGTGGTCCTCGGCCTGGTCGGCATCGTCCTCAACCTCCTCTCCGCCGCCGCCTCGCTCGGCATCCTCGTCATGGTCTTCCAGCACACCTGGGCGGAGGGCCTGGTCGACTTCACCTCCACCGGGTCGATCGGCTCCCGCGTCCCGCTGTTCCTGTTCGTGATCCTGTTCGGCCTGTCGATGGACTACCAGGTCTTCGTGATCAGCCGGATCCGGGAGGCCGCCCTGCGCGGAGTCCCGACCCGCAAGGCCGTGATCGAGGGCATCGGCAGCTCGGCCGGCGTGGTGACCAGCGCCGCCGTGGTCATGGTCACGGTCTTCGCCAGCTTCGCCGCCCTGCACCTCATCGAGATGAAGCAGATCGGCTTCAGCCTCGCGGTCGCGGTCCTGCTGGACGCCTTCGTGATCCGTATGCTGGTTCTGCCGTCCCTGATGCTCCTGCTCGGCGAGGCCAACTGGTGGCCCTCCCGCGGAGTGCGCCGTGCCCACCGCACCACCGAACAGGCACCCCGTCCGCTGGAATCGGTACGCTGATCGACTCGACCGCCGGCCGCTCAACTCCTTTACGAACGAGGTGAATCAGCGTGAGTCAGTGGCAGCAGCAGCCGGGTGACCGGCTCAGCCGGGACCGTGTCCTTCGCTGGAACCTGGCAGGCTGGATCCTGTTCGGCCTGCTGCCCCCGGCCCTCGCCCTGCTCGACGCGTCGCCGGCCCGGCGGTTCGCGCTGCTCGGCCTGCTCGCCCTGATCGCGCTCTGTCACACGGTCGTCCTCACCCGGCCGGACAACCCCCTCCTGCGTCCCCGTACCTACCTCGGCGTCCTCGCGCTCGTCCTGGGGACGACGGCCTACCTCCTGGACGGCGGGGCCGCCTTCTACGTGGTGTCCCTGCCGCAGTTCTGGCTCTTCGCCCGCGCCCCGCGGGACGCGGTCACGCTCAGCGGGGCCGCCGCGGCCCTCACCGTGTTCGGCGGCACGCTCGGGCAGGGCTGGAGCCCCCAGTTCCTCACCGGCAACGCGGTGTTCACCGTCGTCGCCTACGTCGCCGGGGTGGGCCTGGGGCTCTGGCTGCACCGTTTCGTCGGCCAGAGCCAACAGCGGCAGGACCAGCTGACCGCCGAACTGGCCGTCACTCAAGAGGAGTTGGCGGCCGCGCATCAGCGGCAGGGCGCGGCCGAGGAGCGCGAGCGGCTCGCCCGCGAGATCCACGACACCCTCGCCCAGGGCTTCGCCTCCATCGTGGTGCTCGCGGAGGCCGCCCGCGCCACCACCGTCACCGACCCCGTGCGCTGCGCCGAACAGCTCACCTCCATCGAGCAGACCGCGCGCGAGAACCTGGCGGAGGCCCGCGTGCTCGTCGGCTCCGCCCCCGAGAGCGGCGTCGCACCCGGCTCGCTGGCGACCACCCTGCGCAGAACCCTGGACCGTTTCGTCCAGGACACCGGTCTCACCGTCACCGCCGAACTGCCCGACATCGACCTGGACCAGCGCACCCGGGTCGCCCTGCTGCGCTGCACCCAGGAGTCCCTCGCCAACGTGCGCAAACACTCGGGCGCCTCCACCGTCGGCGTCGTCCTCACGGAATGCGTGGGCGGCGTCGAGCTGGAGATCACCGACGACGGCTGCGGCTTCGTCGTCGAGGAGTCCCGCGGTTTCGGCCTCGACGGCATGCGCCGCCGACTGGCCGAACTGGACGGCGAACTGGCCGTCACCAGCTCCCTCGGGGACGGCACCCGTGTCCTCGCCAGCCTTCCCACGCACAGTCAGGACTGACCATGACCGACACCGCGAACAACCGGATCCGGGTGGTCGTGGTCGACGACCACGCCGTGATGCGCGCCGGAGTCATCGCCCTGCTGACCGACGAGCCCACCATAGAGATCGTCGGCGAGGCGAGCGACGGCCGCGAGGGCGTCGACCTCGTCGAGCGGCTCGCCCCCGATGTGGCCCTCCTCGACCTGCGGATGCCGGTGCTCGACGGTGTGGCCGCCACCACCGAGATCGTCGCCCTGCCGGTGGCCACCCGGGTGCTGATCCTCACCACGTACGACACGGACGTCGAGATCGAACGGGCCGTGGAGGCCGGTGCCGTCGGATACCTCCTCAAGGACACCTCCCGTGAGCAGCTCGCCGACGCCATCCGCTCGGCGGCGCGGGGCGAGACGGTCCTCGCGCCCAAGGTCGCGGAGCGCCTCGTGGCCCGGATGCGCCGCCCCGAACAGGTCGCGCTCACCGCCCGCGAGCGGGACGTGCTGCGCGCGGTCGCCGACGGCCTGTCCAACGCCGAGATCGGCCGGCGCCTGGTCATCGGCGAGGCCACGGTGAAGACACATCTGCTGCGGGTCTTCGCGAAGCTCGACGTCAGCGACCGTACCCGCGCCGTCGTCGTCGCCCTGGAACGCGGGCTGCTCGTCCGCTCGTGAAGCCCAACTCGCCTGGCTGCCAAGCCGCTTGGGCTTCCGTGTTACGTACGTGATCCACAACCTGCTCGCTTATGCTCCGCACGGGGACGGGGCTGCGCGAGAGGGGATCCGAACATGTCGTACCGTCGAACATCCTCACGCGGGGCGGTCGAGGACGCCGGGCGGCCGGACGAGCCGCTCGGCGGGAGCGGCAACGTCCCCGCCCCCCGGCTGGGCCGGCTCGTCCTGCTCGCCGCGCTGCTGTCCTACTTCAGCATCACCTTGCTCAACATCCTCAGCTCCCACTCCTCGGCCCTCCCCGTGGCCGCGGCGGTCCTGTGTCTCGTCGGCATCCTCGGACTGCAACTGCTGCACTCCAGACCCGGCGCCCATCTGGAACCGACCGGCCGCAAGGCCGTCACCCTGGTCGCCCAGGCGCTGCTGACCTACCTCCCCCTTCTCGTCTTCCGGACGCAGTGGGGCTCGATGGCGGGGTTCCTCGCCGGCTCGCTGCTGCTGCTCCTGCCCCCACGCCAGGCCTGGCTCCTGTACGGGGTGGTGGGTGCCTCGATGCTCGCCCCGCCGCTGCTCGTGGGCCTGCCCATGGTTGAAACGTTCTATTACGTCCAGTCCACCCTGCTGACCGGGCTGGTGATCTTCGGCCTCACCCGGCTCGCCGACCTGATCCGCGTGCTGCACGAGACCCGCGGTGAACTCACCCGCGTCGCGGTCACCCAGGAACGCCTGCGCTTCGCCCGGGACCTGCACGACCTGCTCGGCTACAGCCTGTCGGCGATCACGCTCAAGGGCGAGCTGATCCACCGTCTCCTGCCCGCCCATCCCGCCCGGGCCAAGTCCGAGGTCGAGGACGTGCTCACCATGTCCCGCCAGTCGTTGGCCGATGTGCGCAGCGTCGCCAGCGGCTACCGTGACATGTCCCTCGAGGAGGAGATCGGCTCCGCCCAGTCCGTGCTCAGCGCCGCCGACGTGCGGGTCGCCGCGCGGGTGCGGATCGGGCAGCTGGAGCGGGAGCTGGAGACCGTGTTCGCGACCGTGCTCCGCGAGGCGGTCACCAACGTACTGCGGCACAGCCGTGCGACGTACTGCGAGATCACCGCCGAACGGACCGCCGGACAGGTGCGGCTGATCATCGTCAACGACGGTGCGACGAAGGGCTATCGGGACCCGTCCCCGCACAGTGGAAGCGGCCTCGGCAATCTCCAGACCCGGCTCACCGCCGTCGACGGCACCCTGAGCGTGGAGCAGGGCGACGACGGGACGTTCCGGGTCGTGGCCCGGGCCTCGGGGAAGCGGGCGCCGGCCGGTGCGGCCGACGAGGGCTGGGAGGCCGGCGCGGGGGACAGCCAGTCGGCAGCTTGACCATCAACATCCCGCTTGAATAGGGCAGTTGATAGGCTGAAACTGTAGATCGCTGTGCCGACGGGGGGTGCGCGCTGCGGTGATTCGGATATTACTCGCAGAAGACATGAACATGGTCAGGGGGGCGCTGGTGGCGCTTCTGAATCTGGAGAGCGATCTCGAAGTCGTCCGTGAACTGGAGCGTGGCGACGAGATCGTCGACGCGGCCCTCGAGGTCCGGCCCGACATCGCCGTGATCGACATCGACCTGCCGGGTCTGGACGGCCTCAGCGCCGCCCTCCAGCTCCATGAACGTCTGCCCGGCTGCAAGACCCTGATGCTCACCAGCCTCGGCCGTCCCGGCACACTGCGCCGGGCGCTCGCCGCGGAGGTGGACGGCTATCTCCTCAAGGACGAGTCACCGGCCGAACTGGCCCACGCCATCAGGCGAGTCGTCGCGGGACACCGTGTCATCGACTCCAAGCTGGCGCTCGCCTCGTGGAGCGGCGCGCAGAGCCCGCTGACCGAGCGCGAGACGGAGGTGCTGCGTCTCGCCGCGGAGGGCTCGGAGGCCAAGGAGATCGCCTCCGTCCTGCACCTGTCCACCGGGACCGTGCGCAACTACCTCACGACCGTGGTCGCCAAGCTGAACGCCCGCAACAGGGTCGACGCGATCCGCATCGCCCGGGACGCCGGCTGGCTGGTCTGAGAGGTGAGCCGCGGTCGCGGGGTCCGGCGGCTCAGGCGTCGTCGTGCGGGTCGTCGTCCACCGGGGGTGCCATTCCCGCCGCCGCCAGATAGCGGATGATGCCCTCGGTCATCTGCAGCGGCAGGGGCAGCGAGGCCTTCGCCTTGTCCGGAGTGACCGGCCAGGCCAGCATCGCCACCACGAGCGCCGCCTCCGGCCGGTGCAGCACGACCCGGTGCGGACTGTCGGCGGCCTCCAGCGAGACCCCGGAGTCGAGCACGGTCAGGACCATCCTGCGGGGCAGCCGCACCGCCCGCTGTCCCGGCAGCCAGACCAGGGTGAAGGGGGCGTCCTGCGCCACCGGGAACACCGACAGCAGCGGGCCTCTCAGATCGTCGACGCCGAGCGTGCGCACCACCAGGTGGGACAGCTTGCTCAGCACCGGCAGCAGCACCGCGTTCAGGTCGGGGTGCCGGTCCGCGGCGTTGGCGAGGACCACGGGTCCCAGCTCCATCCGCCGCAGAGCCTCCCGCACCTCGGGCCCGGGCCGCTCCACACGGTCCATGCCCCAGCGGCTCTTGAGCACCATCTGGTCCTGTCCCTCGTCGTGTTCGACGGTCACGTCGTCGGACAGCGACCAGAGGTGGACCGTGAGGACGTCGGCAGGCGTGTGTCGCATGGCCTGCCCTCCTTTCGAGGGAACTGCCGCCGGTCAGAACGCGGTCAGAGTACGGACCGGGGCATCCAGGAGCGGCTCCCCCGCCAGCACCCAGCGGTGCAGCTCCTGAAGCCTGCGCGACGGTTCGATCCCCAGTTCCCCCACCGATGTCTCCCGCAGCCGCCGGAACGCCTCCAGCGCCTGCGAGGGACGCCCGCTGCGGTAGAGCGCGACCATGAGCTGCGCGTGCAGATTCTCCTGCAACGGGTGCAGGGTGGTGAGCGCGGTCAGCTCGCTCACCAGATGCACATGCCGGCCCAGCCGCAGCTCGGCGTCGATGCGCGACTGGACAGCGGCGAGCCGTACCTCGTCCAGCCGCAGCGCCTCGGCCCGCAGGGCCCCCGACGCCCGTACGTCGCTCAGTGCCTGCCCGCGCCACAGGGCGAGTCCGTCGGACAGCAGCAGGGCACCCCGCTCGTCCTCGCCCCTGCCGATCGCCTGCTCGGCCTGTCGCACGAGACGCTCGAACTCCTCGGCGTCCAGCCGTACGTCGGGCATGCCGAGCCGGTAGCCGCTGTGCCCCCGGCTGAGGATCTCCTTGGGATCCACGTGCGGAGTGACCCGGGAGACAGCGGTGGCGATCCGCTGCCGCAGCTGCTTCACGTACGTCTGCACCGCGGCCGAGGGACCTGCCGGGGGGCGGCCCTCCCACAGTTCCTCGGCGATGGCGGCCATGCTCATCTCGCGTCCGGCGCCGACCGCGAGCAGTGCGAGCAGCCTGCGCTGCTTGGCCGCGCTGGGGACGATGGACGTACCGCCCACGGCGGCCGTGAACGAGCCGAGCAGCCCGATGTCCAGATACGCCATGCCAGTTCCCTTCTCTCCGGATGGCGCGAGCCTGGCACGCGGCGCGGGGACGGGGACAGTGAGGGCGCCACGAGAAGGGGATGAATGTTCAAAGCCCGGAGGCATGAGAACTTCATACGGGGCAGGTGGCAGGGGGTGCGGAGGGCTTTGCGCTGTCCTGGGGCCGGCGGTCAGACGGCCGTGCGGCGGATCGCCACTGCCGCCGCGTCGTCGTCGAGGTGGCCGTGGACGTGGGTCAGCAGGTCGTCCTGGAGGTGGTGCAGGAGGTCGTCGGGGTCGTCCTTGGTCCAGTTCGGCAGCCGGTCGGCGAGGGGGTAGAAGACGCCGTCGGTGTCGCGGGCCTCGATGACGCCGTCGGTGTAGAGGAGCAGGAGGTCGCCGGCCTCGAAGGGGAAGGTCTGGACGGTGTAGGTGGTGATCCCGAAGGCGCCGCCGAAGCCGATCGGGAGGTGGCTCGCCCGGGTGATGAGGGGGGTGAGCCGGTGGTCGCGCAGGAGGAGGGGCGGGGGATGGCCGCAGGTGATGAGGTGGACGACCGGTTCGTGGTCCGGGATGTCGAGCAGCGTGGCGGTGGCGAAGTCCTCGTCGGTGTCCTGCTCCGCCGGTGGCCGCCACTGGCCGGTGTCCCAGCGGAACGCGGCGTCCAGATGGACGGCGAGGCGGGGGAGGGTGGCCTGGCGGTGGGCGGCCGCGCGGAAGGCGCCGAGGAGCAGGGCGGCGTTGCCGATCGCGGCCAGGCCGTTGCCGCGTACGTCGCCGATGAGGAGGCGGGTGCTGTGGTGGTCGGTCCGGGCGGCCGCGTACAGGTCGCCGCCCAGCTCGGCCTCCTCCTCGGCGGGGAGGTACAGCCCGGCGATCCGCAGCGGCCCGGCCTGCGAGGGCAGCGGCTGCAGCAGGACGCTCTGTGCCGCCTCGGCCACCGACCGCACCCGGCGCAGCTGCCGTTCCCGCCGGTCCCGGACCACGCAGATGGCGACACAGATGCAGGAGACGACGACCAGGGCGGCGATCTGCGCCTGGATGTTGGCGCTGCCCAGGACGCCCCTGAACACGCCGATCAGCACCTGGGCCGCCACGGCGAGGGCCCCCGTCAGCGCCGTCACCCGGGCGCCGGCGAACGCCACAGTGATCGCGGGTGCCGCCACCAGCAGGGGACCGAGATGGATGTGCGGCGGTGCCAGCACATCGACCACACAGACCGTGACGATCAGCACCAGGGGGATCACGAGCAGCGCGGGTGCGTGACCCGGCCGCCAGGAACGCCGGGCGTCCGGCCGTGGTCGAAGGGCCATGCCCCCAGCGTCCCACCTGCCTCGGCCTCCGGCGGGGTGCGGCGCTCCGATCACCCAGGCCGGGTTGAGCCTCCGTACTCAGGCCCGGGGCGGCCCCGCCTTGCGAGCATCGGTGCAGCGGCGCGGTCGAGAGCGCCGGCTACCTCAGCCGAGAGTGTCCGAGCCAGTTACGGAGATCCCGTCATGTCCCGTCGTATCGCCCTGTCCGTCGTCGCCGGCGCCGTCGTCCTCGCAGGTGCCGGGGCCTTCGCTCTCGCCCACGCCGCGGACCCGGCGCCCGCCCTGACGCACAGCACCGCCCGCTACACCGCCCCCGACGGCGCGCGCGACGGCTCGTTCACCTTCTCCACCCAGGTCGAGGCGTCGTCCGGCGTCAAGAGCCTGAAGGTACTGGCCTGGCCGGAGAAGTCCGGACTCGCGAAGAAGCAGCCGACCGCCGGGGAGATGCGCCAGGCGGAGTCCGCCCGGTGCACGCCCGCCGGTGCGGACACCGTGCGGTGCGTGTACACGGTCACGGTGCCCGCCGCGGACGCCGCCTCCTTCCCGCGCGGCTCCTGGCATGTCGCCGCGCTCGCCACCGCCGACGACGGCACCACCACCCTGGACACCGAGGCGGTGGACTTCACCGTCGGCTAGCCGAGCGTGGGCGCGAGCGTCCGCCGGTACCAGCTCTCGTACCGGGCGAACCGTTCGCCGAAGGACCCCGGTGCGTGGTCGAGGGCGGCCCACAGGGGCGTCCCGTCGAACCAGTGGTCGGTGACCAGCAGATCCAGGTCGTGCCGCGAGACCCCGCGCTCGCGGCACCAGGCGTGGGCCTCGTCGAGCGTGAGGTCGCGCCGCGGCCGGGGGACGGACGCGAGGCGCGCGACCGTGTCCAGGAGCGTGTGCCAGGGCACGGGCTCGGGGTGGCAGGCGTGGTAGACGGGCGCGGTGAGCCGTTCGGCGGGGGCCAGGGCGGCGGAGACCAGGGCGTGGGCCAGGTCCTCGGCCGTGATCAGGGAGACCCGGGCGCGCCAGCCCTCCACCGTGCCGGGCAGGCCGCGCAGCAGCCGGGCCAGCGCGGGCACCACCCGGGTGTCGCCCTCGCCGTACACCAGGTGGGGGCGTACGACCGTGCCGCCGGCGGCCAGGACGGCGTCCTCGCCGGCCGCCCGGGTCCGTGAGGTGGCCGAGACCGGTGCGCGGTCCAGGTCCTGCGGCCGGGCCCGGCGGAAGGTGCCGCGCCCGTACACGGCGGCGGTGCTGAGGTGGACGACACGGCCGACGCCGGCCCGGCGGGCCTCGGCCACGAGCGCCGCGGTGCCGCGCGCGTTGACCGCCTCGCACAGCGCGTCCGGGCCGCCGATCTGCGCGGCGCAGTGCAGTACGGCGTCGGCGCCGTCGCACAGGCCGTGCAGCGAGGCCGGGTCGGTCAGATCGGCGGGGACGACCGTCGTGCCCGGCGCACCGGGGCGCACCGGGCTGCGATGGGCCGTCAGCCGGAGGGCGAGGCCCCGGCGCTCGGCCTCGCGGACGACGTGCCGGCCGATGAATCCCCCGGCTCCGGTGATCACCACGGTGGGCTTGGTCGGGTTCTTCACGGGGACACCCTGCTCAGCGAACGAGCGGCTGAAACAGCAGGAGCGCCGGGCCGGAGGTCAGCCCAGACGCTGCACCGTGTCCCAGCCGCTCGACCGCAGCGTGGTCGACGTACCGAGGCTGGTGGCGCCGCCCTGGTGGAGGAGCAGGGCACCGGCCGCGTTGGTCGTCCAGATGTCCGGGATGCCGTCGCCGGTGACGTCCGGGGTGCCGTAGATCAGCGGGTAGGCGGTGTACGTGAAGCTGGACGCGGCGTAGGTGTCGTCGCCGTCCAGGCTCCAGCCGGACTGGCCGAGGCTCTTCAGGACCGTGCCGACCCCGTCGCTGTCGAGGATGCCCTTGCGCAGGATGAGGTTGCCGGCCGCCGTGCGGTACGTCATGTCGGCCGCGCCGTCGCCGTTGTAGTCGGCGATCGCCACGAAGTCACGGGCCTTGTCCGCCCACGAGGTCGTGGTCATCTGCACGGCCTCGCTGAACGTGCCGCCGCTGTAGCCGGTGAACACCCACAGCTCGGCGCCGTCGACGCCGCCCGCCACGAACAGTTCGGGCTGTCCGTCGCCGGTGATGTCGCCCGCCGACTTGATCTCCGAGAAGGTGGCGGGGTCGGGCGCGTTGGCGGGCAGGCGGATCTCGACGCGCTTGCTGACGTCGATCGCGCCGTAGCCGTCGCCCGGGTAGAGGAAGAGCCGGCCCTCGGGGGTGCGGACCATCCAGTCGGTGACGCCGTCACCCGGCGCGAAGTCACCGTTGTGGGTGACCAGCGCGTAGGTGCCGGTGCCGTCCCAGATGTGCGGGGCGGTGCCGCCGTCCTTGATCAGGGTGCCCTTGTCGTGGGTGCCGAAGGCGCTGGACACCCAGGTGCCGTCCTGTGACACCGAGTCGATCCAGAGGTTTCCGGCGGCGGTGACATGGGCGAAGTCGGCGTCGCCGTCCCCGTTCAGGTCGCCGGGGCCGTCGGCGGTCGAGCGGGGCTGGACGTAGAAGAAGTACTTGCGGGCGTTGGGCGAGATGTTGCCCGCCGAGTCCACCGACTTCACGTACAGCGTGTTGGGTCCGGCGGCCGGCGGTTTGATACCGGTGATGGTGGCCGTCTTGACGGCCGTGGTGCAGGACTTGGTGAGTCCGCCCGAGGTGCCCTGCACCCCGCCCGAGCAGGCGTAGCCCGCGTAGCTGGTGGAGTTGATCGACCAGACGAACTTCACGATGTCGGTCTCGGAGGACGAGCCGACCGCGAAGGTGAAGCTGCCCGTGTTGCCGAAGGGCTTGACGGACCACACGTCGGGCTCGCTGTCGCCGTCGTCGTCACCGGGGAAGTCGGTCGAGACGACCGGGGCGGGGGAGTCGGGCAGATCGGTGTCGTAGGTGAACCGGCACACGCCGTCGCCGCCGGTGGGCGCCCAGCCGCTGCTGACCTTGGCGTCCCAGGCGCGCACCCGCCAGGAGTAGGTGACGCCGGTGGTCAG
This sequence comes from Streptomyces sp. NPDC005811, assembly GCF_040630405.1. Lineage (NCBI taxonomy): Bacteria > Bacillati > Actinomycetota > Actinomycetes > Kitasatosporales > Streptomycetaceae > Streptomyces > Streptomyces sp. NPDC005811. Next base: position 35,164 of record NZ_JBEXXK010000010.1, on the reverse strand, counting down.
GGACGACTTGATGGAGACCCCGCCGACCTCGCCGTCGTCGACGGCCTTGGTGAAGGTCTTCGTCGTGGTGTCGGCCTTGCCCGTCTGCCAGAGCTGGAACTCCAGCTTGGTCAGGTCGCTGTCCGGGTCGGTCGCCTTGCCGCTGATGGTGATGGTGTCGCCCTTGCCGACCTTGATGTACGGCGAGGCGGAGGTGTCGCAGGAGCCGGGGCTCATGGTCACGGAGGTCGGCGTGTTCGGCTTCCGGTTGTATGTGATGGACAGCGAAGGGGAGCCGTCGCCCTCGGCCTTGAACTTCTTCCAGGAGTAGGTGTCCGTCTCCAGGCTGCTGGAGGAACCCGTCGGCGCGGAGGACGAGGTCGAGGCCACCAGGCCCAGGTTGAAGCTGGTCACGCCGTCGTCGGCGGCGTCCTGGGCCAGCGAGGTGACGGTGAAGTTGACGTACGCGTCCGGGCAGGAGCTGTTGGACTTCCAGCCGTAGGCGAAGGACTTCGAGGTGATCTTCCGCTTCCAGGACGGCTGGCGGTTCCAGGTGGTCTTGGAGGTGAAGTCGCCGGTGCCCCAGAGCTGGACCGTGCGCTTGCTGCACGACCAGGAGTGGGTCTCCAGGAGCTTCAACGTGGCGCTGGAGACGTCCGCGCCCTTGATGGAGTTCCTCAGCTTCATCCGGAAGAAGGAGCGGGCCGTGCCCCAGGTCTCCCGCTCGAAGCCGACGCGGGCTTCCTTCGTGTCCTCGTTGTAGTTCGCGCCGTCGTAGAAGCTGGAGCTCGGGTACCGCTTGTAGACCGTGGTCCAGTTGGCGCGGATACCCGTGGTGGAGGGGTCGAGGAACAGCGGGTAGGTCAGGTCCTCGGTGTCCGCGAGATAGTTCGCGGGCGGGGTGATGGTCAGGACGTCGCCGGAGAACGCGGCGGCGGCGGTGGCGGCGTGGGCGCCCTCACCGGGGCCGTTCACGGCGGGCAGTGCGAGGGTGTCGGAGGCGGCGGCCGGTACCCCGTCGGAGGCCGCGGCCGGCGCTCCGTCGTAGGCGACGGGGTCGGCGTTGTTCCTGGTGGCGTCCGGGTTCTCGTTCGGGACCTCGTCGGCCGGCACGTCGTCCGGGTTGTCGCGCGCGGGGGCCTCCTCGACGGACTCGGGGCCCTCGTTGGTGCCGGTCGCGGCGTCCGGGTCGGCGGACTCCTCGTCCGCCGTGTGCGTCCCGGCGGAGTCCCACAGGAACGGGGTCGGGGAGACGGCGATCTCGTTGCCCGACGCGTCCTTCGCGGTCAGCACGTCGGTGCCGGGGTCGAGTGTGAAGCTCAGGTCTGCGGAGGTGACCCGGTAGCGCGGCGGGTCGGCGGCGAGCCGCTCGGCCGCCTCCGGGGTGTGCACGACCAGGACGTGGGTGAAGCCGGTGTCCCGGGCGGACAGCATCAGGTCCACGCCGGGCAGGACGCCCTCGTACAGCGCCCGGTTGTCCTCGACGACGGGCTCGGGCAGTTCGCCCGGCCACGCGAACGCGATCTCGTGGCCTTCGGCGGTCATCGTCAGCAGCGGCGTCCAGGAGCCGGAATCGGCCACCGGGCGGATTCCGCTTCCGGTCCGGAACACCGCCGGGCGAGCGGCCGTACCGGAGGAATGCGCCGCTGCTTTACCGGCCGAACTCCCTCCGTTTCCGCCCGCCGAGAAAGTCACCGGATAGGGACTGTTGACGGTCCGCCAGCCCTTCCCGCTCTTGCGCAGACCGGTGTCGACCGGCGCCCATTCACCCCGCGCGTTCTTCGCCCGCAGCGGTGCCACGGAAACCGTGTAGGTGAACGTGCCGTCGGGATTGGCGTAGGTGGTCGAGAACTCATCGGTGAGTGTGGCGACTTCGACCTTCTTGCCGCTCTTGCGCGCCCGCTGCTGTGCCAGGTCCTCGTCGACCGGTTGCGCGGCCCGCTTGGTCCCGGCGTCGGTCACGGTGTCGCCGTCGTCCCGCAGCGCGAACAGGGCGCCGCCGCCGGCCAGCACGGCCAGCGCCACGGCCGTGGCGAGGGCACGGCGAACGGGCCGTCTGCCAGGGGGACTTGGTTCCAGGGCGGGGTCGAGGTCGCTCAAGGGGCCCTTCTCCACAACAGGCTGGACCGCGGTCCGGCGGGCGCCGCCGCGGCATGGCGCTCGACGCGCCGGATTGGGCGGTTGGAGTATGAACAGCTCCTCCCGGCCAGATCAACACCCTTTGATCAGGACTGAGTTGGCAACGGCGGCGCAAAGACCCCTGGAGCGTTTCTTTGCCGTTCTTTGTCTGATTTTGATCAGTGACATAGCTAACACAGATTCAGGGAACCTTGACGCGGATCTTCACGATGTCTTTATTTTCGTGCTCGGTCTGTAAGTCCACGCTCACCAAGCGCCATTGCGTCGAGTGTTTCTGCTGGATTGTGACGGGGGAAGGTCAACTTGGCCGTGCATACGGTGCTGTCCTGGTGCGGCAGGGGTTCGCTGGCGAGATCGCCGCGTGAACGACTGGTCCGTCGCAGAACACGGGTCGGCGTCATCGCCGGTCTGGTTCTCGCCCTCAACGTCGCCCTGCTGCCCGGTGCCGTGGCCTTCGGGCCCAGCGACCCCCGTACGACCGTCGAGCTGGAGGACCTCCAGGAGACGGACGCCGTCCCGGCCGACGAGAAGCTGACCGACAACCTGGAGGAACTCGCCGGCTCCGCCGCGACCGACCCCCAGCGGGCCTACGCTCCGGCGGCGGTCGCCGAGGTCCCGGAGGCCTCCGGGACCAAGGCCGTCGACGCCGTGACCGCGGGCGGCACGACCGAGGTCGCGAAGTCGGCCGACGGCACGATGTCCATCGGCGTCGGCGCCCCCGAGGGCGCCACCCCCGCCGAGGCCGACGCGCTCGAAGGCCAGTGGAGCGTCGCCGCGGCGCCCGAGGCGGACGCGGTCGCGAGCGGAGCCCAGGGTTTCCTGCTCGCGGTCGACGCGCCCGACACCGCCACCGGTGACGCGGTCGTCTCCATCGACGCCACCAAGCTCGCCGAGACCTACAGCGCCCAGTGGCTCGACCGGCTCTCCTTCACCCTGATGCCGGCCTGCTACGCGACCACCCCCGACCTGGAGGAGTGCTCCACCGGCATCCCGGTGACCACCGAGGTCGAGCGCACCGGCGACACCGCCACGGTGGCCGTCGACGCCGGTGACTCCTCGGGCTCCGAGGCGGACACCGGCGAGGACACCGCGGGCGACGAGGTCACCGGTTCCACCGACACGACCATCGAGGTCCCCGAGACCTTCGTCAACGTCACCCTGGACACGGCCGACCTGGCGTCGGTCGGCAGCAGCGCGTCCACCACCAACACCGCGGTGAGCACGGATGCCGGCGGTGTCGACTCCGCCGTCTGGCACGAGGACGCGGCCGGCGCCGTCCGGCAGATCGCGGACTCCTCCGGCGGAGGCCTGCTGGTCGGCAGCTCCTACGGCGCGGGCTCGGGCGGCGACTTCGGCGCCAGCCCCATCGTCTCGGCGGGCTCCTGGACGGCGGGCGGCTCCTCCGGCGCGTTCAGCTACTCGTACACGATGGCCGCTCCGCAGGTCCCGGCCGGACCGACGCCGAACGTCACCCTCAGCTACAACTCACAGACCTCCGACGGCCGTACGTCCTCCACGAACAACCAGGTCTCCTGGGTCGGCGAGGGCTGGGACTACAACCCCGGCTCCATCACCCGTACGTTCGTGGGCTGCGCCGCGGACACCGCCGACGCCAACAACGCCAAGCACTTCACCGGCGACCAGTGCTGGGGCTCGTACAACGCGGTCCTCTCCCTGAACGGCACCACCACCGAGCTGGTCCGTGACGACACCACCAAGCAGTGGAAGGGCGCGCGCGGCGAGAACATGCGCGTCGAACTGCTCGACGCGGCCGACTACAAGGCCCTCACCGGGATCGACGGCTCCCACAACGGCGACAACAACGGCGAGTTCTGGCGGATCACCACCGACGACGGCACCCAGTACTACTTCGGCCTGAACCGGCTGCCCGGCTGGACCTCCGGCAAGGCGGAGACCGACTCGGTGCTGAACGTCCCGGTCGCGGGCAACCACTCCGAGGACCCCTGCCACGCCGCGAAGTTCGAGGACTCCTTCTGCGACCAGGGCTGGCGCTTCCAGCTCGACTACGTCGTGGACACCACCGGCAACGCGATGTCGCTGTGGTGGGAGAAGGAGAAGAACGCCTACGCGCGCAACATGAAGGAGAAGCCGGCGGTCTCCTACGACCGTGGCGGCTACCTCTCCCACATCGACTACGGCCAGCGCGCCACCACGCTCTTCTCCGACGAGCCGCTCGGCCGGGTGAAGTTCAACGCGCGGGAGCGCTGCTTCGACGATCCCGCCCTGAACGTGGCGTGCTCGAACACCAACTTCGACTCCAAGCAGTCCGACCGGACGCGGCCCTGGTTCGACACCCCCGCCGACCTCGCCTGCGCGAGTGGCGGCAAGTGCACGACGTACGCCCCGACGTTCTGGTCCCGCAAGCGCCTCGCCTCCGTCGACGCCTGCACCCAGCGCGAGCAGGGCGTGAAGCTGACCGAGTACACCTCGGACGCCGACGGCAACGAGACCGGCCAGCGCAACGCCTGCGGCCTGGACGGCGACACGGTGACCACGACCGCGCTGTCCAAGGTCGACTCCTGGGGCCTGAAGCAGTCCTTCCCGTGGAACCTGACCGGTGAGTACACGGCGCTGTGGCTGGAGTCCGTCACCCGCACGGGGTACGCCGTGGACGGCTCCACCGACCGCCTCAACCCGGTCTCCTTCGGGCACAACGAGAAGGCCCTGCCCAACCGGGTCAGGAACGGCTCCTCCGACAAGGACCCGCTGTTCGCGCGGCTGCGCGTCCAGGACGTCGTCTCCGAGTACGGCGGCCGTACCCACGTCGACTACAAGGACCCCGAGGGCAAGTGCCTCACGGGCGCCGACCGCCCGGCGATCGACAAGAACCACTCCCTCTGCTACCCGGCGTACTGGCACGCCGACGGTGAGCTGGAGGACAAACGGATCTCCTGGTTCCATAAGTATGTCGTCGAGAAGATCACCGAGTTCCCGCGTCTCGCCGACGCGCAGGACATCGTGACGACGTACACGTACGAGACGGACGGCGACGCCGTCGACGGCGCGCTGTGGGCGAAGAGCCAGTCGGAGTTCTCCCGCCCCAAGAAGCGCACCTGGGACGACTTCCGCGGCTTCCCCCTCGTCACCACGACCACCGGCACCACGGACGCCGCCGACGGCGGCGTCGCCTCCAAGTCCGTCACCCGCTACTTCCGCGGCATGAACGACGACGTCCTGGCGGACGACACCCCGGAGAAGGCCTCCGACGACGTCAAGCGCTCCGTCGTGACGACCGACGTCACCGGTGCGACGCTGGGGACCGACCGCAAGGCGTACGCGGGCATGGTCGCGGAGTCGCTGACCTACCCGGACGCGTCCGCCGACACCACCACCGGCTGGGTCGCCCGCACCGTCAACTACCCCGACGCCCCGGTCCGCCTCGCCACCCGCAACCGCACCGACGGCCCGGACGTGGTCTCCGAGCGGGTGACGCTCGGCAAGACCTCGACGATCTCCAAGGCCTCCGGCAAGGCCGCCGACGGGCTGACCCTGCACACGGTCACCACCGAGACCGAGTACGACTCCACCTACGGTCTGCCGACCAAGGTCCGTGACTACGGCGACACGGCCGTCTCCGGCGACGAGTCGTGCACCGCGACCTCGTACGTCGACAACACCTCCGGCACCACCTACCTGGTCGGCCTGGTCGCCCGGACCGTCACCACCACCGGCACCAGCACCTGCTCCACCGACCTCTCCAGCTCCACCGGCGCCACCCTGGTCACCGCCTCGCGCATGTTCTACGACGGCGCGACCTCGTCCACCGCCACGCCCACCAAGGGCCTGGTCACCCGGACGGAGACGCCGACCGGCGCGGGCACCGGCTGGGACACCGCCAACCCCGAGTCGCGCACCGAGTACGACTCCACCGGCCGGGTCACCAAGGTCACCGACCCGACCGGCGTGTACAACACCACGGCCTACACGCCGACGAGCGGGCAGGTCTACAAGATCGAGACGGTCACCGGCAACAAGGTCGTCGACGGCGCCGTGGTCGCCGGCTTCACCGACACCACGACCCTGGAGCCCGGCCGCGGCACCACGATCAAGTCCACGGACGCCAACGGCCGCAGCGCGACGTACGACTACGACCCGCTGGGCCGCGCCGTCGCCGCCTGGGACGCCACCCAGACCGCCACCGACGACCCGACGGTCAAGTACACCTACAACATCGACCCGAAGAAGCCGGTCTCGGTGGTGACGGAGTCCCTCTCCGACAACCCCGGCACCGCCGCGGGCGACGGACGGTACGAGTCCTCCACCACGATCTACGACGGCCTGGGCCGGGAGCGCCAGACCCAGACCCCGGCGGTGGACGGCGGCCGGCTGATCACCGACACGCTCCACAACAGCGCCGGCCAGGTCCGCTACACCCGCAACGCGTTCTACATGGAGGGCGACCCGGGCACCGACCTGGTCGTCCCCGCCTCCGAGTCCCTGGTCCCCAACGCGACCGCGTACACGTACGACGGTCTGGGCCGGGTCCTCACGGTCACCCCGGTGCACAGCTCCTACCCGCAGACGGGCGAGTCGTTCACCAACGCGGGCAAGACGGTGACCACCACCGACCGCCGCACCCGCTACGAGTACGCCCTGGACTACACGGTCGTGCGCCAGCCGAAGGGCACCCCCGCGTCCCGGGTGTGGACCGACGCGCTGGGCCGCACCACCCGCCAGGACACCTTCAGCGACACCTCGCTGACCGAGGCCGGCGCGATCACCACGACGTACGACTACGACCTGCGCGGTGACATGGTCACCAGCACCGACGACGTCGGCAACACGCGGACCTGGAAGTACGACGCCCTGGGCCGGATCACGGACACCACCGACCCCGACGCGGGCGCCACGCACACCGACTACGACGCCTACGGCCGGGTGGACAAGGCGACGGACGCGCGCGGCCAGACGGTCGCCTACTCCTACGAGCGCCTGAACCGTGTCGAGCAGGTCAAGGTCACCCCCAAGGGCTCGACCACCGCCACCCTCGCCCAGACCTACGCCTACGACGGCGCGACGGGCGGCAAGGGCCAGCTCGCCTCCGCCACCCGCTACACCGACGGCAAGGCCTACACCACCACCATCGGCGGCTACACCGCCGACTACCAGCCCACCGACATGACCACGGCCCTCCCGCCGGGTTCCACCGCGGGGCTGACGGCCGACGGTTTCGCCACCCAGTACAAGTACAGCTACCAGTACAACGAAGACGGCCAGCTGGAGACCTACACGGCCCCGGCGGCCGGCGGCCTCGACGCCGAGGACGTCATCACCCGCTACAACCGGGCGGGCCTGCCCACCTCCATCTCCGGCAAGGACTGGTACACCTCCGAGGCCTCCTACTCCCCCTACGGCCAGGTCCTGCGCTCCACCATCGGCGAGCAGGGCCACCGGCTGTGGCAGGAGAACACCTTCAACGAGTCCACCGGTGAGCTCCTCACCAGCAGGCTCGTCCGGGAGGCCGCTACCCCCGACACCGCGGTCGTCCCCGGCAGCGAGGTCAGCAAGCGGTCCTACTCCTACGACCCGTCGGGCAACGTCCTGTCCGTCGCGGACCGCATGGGCACCACCACCGACCAGCAGTGCTTCACCTACGACACGCTCGGTCAGCTGAAGCAGGCGTGGACCACGCCGGGCGGCGGCGCCTGCACCGCCTCCGGCAAGTCGACGGCCGAACCGGTCTACTCCGACGGCACGGTCAACGTCTCCTCCAACAACTCCGGTTACTGGCAGTCCTACGACTACGACGTCCTCGGCAACCGCACCAGGAAGACGGCGTACAAGGCCGACCCGACCTTCACCTCCGGGGTGCGCGACACCAAGGGCGACGTCGTCACCGACTACCTCTACGGCACCAGCGACACCGCGAAGAACGACCAGCCGCACACCCTGACCTCCTCCACCGCCTCGTCGACGACGGCGGCGGGCGCGGCGGTCAAGACCCGCTCGACGCAGACCTACGACGCCGCGGGCGAACTGGAGACCCGCTCCACCGGCGGCGACACCGCCCAGACCCTCACCTGGACCTGGGACGGCAAGGTCGAGTCCGTCACCGGCTTCGGCGCGGACGGCTCCGGGGCCTGGGTCGGGGCGAGCGAGCTCTGCGTCGACCTGAGCAGCTCCAGCACGACCGCCGGCACCGCCCTCCAGGTCTGGGCCTGCAACGGCAGCAAGGCGCAGAACTTCCGCATCCAGGCCACCGACGCCAACAGCGACGGCACGGTCGAGGACGCGACCCTCGGACAGTTCGTGGTGGCGGGCCGCTGTGCCCAGCCGAACGGCACCGCCGCGGGTTCGGCCGTCCTCATCCAGGCCTGCGACAACACGGTGGCGGCGCAGCGCTGGCAGACGCTGAGCACCGGGCAGATCAAGCACGTCCCGACCGGACTGTGCCTGTCCACGTCCGCCGCGACGGCCGGCACCGACCTGACGCTGGCCGCCTGCAACTCGACGGTCGCCACCCAGCTGTGGAAGCCCTCGGCGAAGACGACGTACGTGTACGACGCCATGGGCAACCGGCTGCTGGAGCGCACCGCCAACGGCGCGGTGCTGAACCTGCCCGACACCAAGGTCTCGGTGACCCTCACGGGCAAGGTCCGCTACGCGGAGCGCACCTACGCGGGCATCGGCGGACCGTCGGTCACCCGCTACCGCGAGCAGGCCTCGACCGGCACCTCCGAGCAGGTCTTCGCCCAGGCGACCGACCTCAACGGCACGCCGCTGGCGGAGGTCCGCCTCGACGGCGGCATGTCCGTCCGGGTCGCGAAGCGGGACCCGTGGGGCGAGGACCGCTCCACCAACCTCAACCCGCGCTCGCACACCGGCTTCCACACGGGTGACGACGACGCCGAGACGGGTCTGACGCACATGGGGGCGAGGGAGTACGACCCGGGCACGGGCCGCTTCCTCTCCGCGGACCCGGTCCTGGACGACAGCGACCCGCTCCAGGCGAACGGCTACTCGTACGCCAACAACAACCCGGTGACGCACGCGGACCCGTCCGGCCTCACCTCCTCGGCCTCCAGCTTCGACGCCTCGATCGCCGCGCTGGACGCGAAGATCGCCGAGTACCAGAAGACGCTGAACCGCTCCATCGGCGATGTGATCCTCGCGACCGGCTGGGCCGTGTTCAAGGAGTTCATCGGCTGGAACGACGTGGTCGGCTGCTTCACCCAGGGCGACCTGTGGGCCTGCGGCAGTCTGCTGATGGACGCCATCCCGTGGACGAGCGTCTTCTCCAAGGGCAAGAAGATGTGGCGCGCCTTCAAGGGCACCATGAGCGCGGTCAAGGCGTTCAAGGTGGCCAAGCGCGCGGCCGAGATCGGCATGAAGGCGGCCAAGGCGGCGAAGACCGCGCTGATCCGCGCGAAGAAGGCGGCGGAGGCGGCCGCGGCGGAGGCCAAACGCAAGGCCAGGGAAGCCGCGAAACGCGCCGCGGAGGCGGTGAAGAAGAAGGCGCAGACCGGCTCGAAGGGCGCCAAGGGCAACCCGGTCCAGGCCAAGGCCCGCGCCCAGGCCCAGTCGAAGGGCTCGAAGGGCGGCGGCAAGGCGGAGAACAAGTCCGGCGGGTCGCGGAACGGGTCGGGCAAGGAGGACTCGGGCGGCGGGTCCGGTGGTGAGGGCGCCAGTTGCCCGGTCAACAGCTTCACGCCGGACACCAAGGTTCTGATGGCCGACGGCTCCACCAAGCCGATCAAGGACGTCAAGGCCGGCGACAAGGTCCTGGCGACCGATCCGGAGACGGGCGAGACCACGGCGGAGACGGTCACCGCCGAGATCAAGGGCAAGGGCATCAAGCACCTGGTCGAGGTCACCATCGACACCGACGGCACGAAGGGCGCGAAGACCGCCCAGGTCACCGCGACCGACGGGCACCCCTTCTGGGTCCCGGAACTCGGTGAGTGGGTCGACGCCACCGACCTGAAGGCCGGTGAGTGGCTGCGCACCGGCGCCGGAACGCTGGTCCAGATCACGGCGGTCGAGCGGTGGACGGCGCTGGATGCCACGGTCCACAACCTCACCGTCAGCATGTTGCACACGTACTACGTGCTGGCGGGGCGGACCCCGGTCCTCGTCCACAATCAGAATTGCGGGCCGGACGACGACGCCGCGGGCTATGCGGACGTCTACCTGGACAGGGAACAAGGGCACGCGTCGATCGCGGTGACGCACGACGGCCCGCCGGTCCACACCGAGGCGGGTTCCCAGGTGGGGCAGGACTCCATCGTCGGCCTGAGGGATTCTGCTCACTCTCCCGGCACCGATGTCATCCGAGTACCTCTGCCGAACGCCAGGCGAGCACGTCAGGCGCAGGACTACTACCTGGACGACAACAACCTGGGACCGCACGACAACAAGCTGAACAACTGTGTGACGTTCTGTGCCATGATCCTCAAGGCCGGCGGATACGAGATGCCGGTCTCGACATCGTCGGAAATCGCGAGCTGGCTGCTGGAAACCACCTTTGAGAGAAGGAAGCTGTGATGGCGGGCGAATGGGATTGGCTCAGGGCTCCGCAGCCGGGCAGCAAGGTCCCGGAGGCCCTCTACGCCCCGACGGCATCACCTTCCCTGAATCTCGGTGTCCAGGTCATCGGCAGCAACATCGTCGGCAACGACGTGGTCGAAATCGCGGCGCAATACATGGCCGAACATGCGCGGTTCGAAATGTGGATGGCAAGTCACGAGCCTCGCCTGGGATTTCAGCGGCAGGACGAGCTGGGCCAGGCGCCCTTCGAGTCGATGCTCGAGGCGTACAGGGCGTGGGTCGCGTTCGAGACCGCCTACCAGGCGTCCGGCAGACGAGTCGACCGTGTGCGCGACGAGCGGGAGGAACTGAAGGCCGCCCTGCGCAAGGCGGTGGACATCCTCGTGCACGCTCGTGTCGAAGAGCAGAACGGCTGAACAGCCGAGCACGTCCGGCCATCGGAGCCTCACCGGAGTCATCACCGGGGAGGCTCCTTTGGTGACCTCAGGCGGAGACCGCCCGCAGGGGCAGTTCGACGAGGGCGTACGCGAGGAGTGCGCACGGTACGGCCGTCGCCAGGGTGAGGGCGCGCTCCCGGTGCGTACGGGCCAGGAGCAGCGGGACGAGGGCGGACACGGCGAAGCAGCTCCAGGCCTGCGACGCGTAGTGGAGGTCCCGGGCGGCCATCGTCCCCTCCATCCCGAAGAGGCCGGCGAACGCGGCCAGGCCGACGACACGGCGCCGTACGTCCTCGCCCCGTCGCCACCAGTACGCCGCGACGCCGAACAACGGCCCGGCCACGCAGGCCATCCCCAGCCAGACCAGCGGGAAGAACAGGGACCCCATGCCGTCGCGCCCGGCCTCGGCGTACCCGTAGTACCCCACCACCAGCCCGGCCTCCGCGCACAGTCCGCCGACCGCGGACCGCCGTATCGAGCCGGATCCGACGGCGAGCAGGGCGCCGGCGGCGAAGGCGACGGCCGACCAGACGGCCCCGGAGTTGGCGAGCTGGTTCCAGGCTCCCGGGAGCCGGCCCTGGGCCAGGTTGGTGAGCACGCCGAGCAGCACCCCGCCGACGGTCGTCCCCGCCACCATCGCGCCCCACCCGCCGAGACCGCTCCCGGGTGCCGCCAGGCCGTCCTGGGTCGTGGTCGTCGCCATGCAAGCCTCCACCGTCGCGCTCGAACTCCCGCGCACTATACATGCGGTGTATACGCGCGGCGTATAGTCAGTCGCGTCGGCGGCGGCTCCCGTAGGATTTTCGCCATGGTGAACGCGACGGTTCGTGAGTGGTACGACGAAGAAGGATGGGGCGTGCTCGACTCGCCCGAGACGCCCGGCGGTTGCTTCGGTCACTACTCCGACATCCAGCAGCCTGGCTTCCGGACTCTGTCCGCCGGGCAGCAGGTCGAACTCGTCTGGGAAGCCCCCGGCTTCAAACAGGACGGGTACGACTACCGCGCGGTGAGCATCGTGCCCCGGTCCTAGGCTCTCACCGTGAGCGCGGGGCCGCGCCGTCGCTCAGATCGTCCGAGCGCAGCAGGCGCAGGAACGCCTTCACCCCCGCGATGATCTCCTGGTTGTCCGTGAGGCGGTTCACCGTGGACTCGAACTCGCGGCCCAGCGCGGTGAGTCGGCGGTCCGTCCCCTCCGCCCGGTCGTGCGTGCTCAGGGCCAGCGCGTCCACCGTACGGCGGAGTTCGGCGAGTGCCTTGTACTGTTCCTCCGCCTTCTCCTCCAGGACCCGTGTTCCGGCCTCGGCGCGGTCCAGCCGGGCACGGAGCTCCACGACGTCGTCCCGCGGGTACGCGACCTCCTTCAGGAGGGTGCCCAGGCGGCGGCGGAGCTGGCCGAAGTAGGCGCCGGCCGGGCGGAAGAAGGTGCTCAGGAGGAAGAACGCGGCGAACCAGTAGCCCGTGAACTCGCCCGTCGCCCAGGTGACCGCCATGACCGTCGCCGCCGTCAGGAGATGGCCCGCCACCGCCGCCCGGAGCATCACGCGGGCTATCCGCGCCGCCTCCTTGTCCCGGGCCGCGGAGATCTCCAGCCCCTTCTCACGGCTCACCGCGATCTCGGCGAGCACCGCATGCGCGCGGAAGTAGAGGTTCCAGGGGAGGGTCAGCAGGAGCGTCAGCCACAGCAGGCTCAGGACGCCCGCTCCGACCGCGAACACCACCGCCGTCGGCGCGCCCGCCACGTGGGCGAGGATCAGCGCTCCGGCCGCCGCCACGACGGCCAGCACCGCCCCCAGAAATCTGCCCATGCCCCCGGCTCCCGTCCCCATGTCCTGCGCAATGTCCTGCGCAATGTCCTGCGCAATGCCCTGTGAAATGTCCTGCGAACAGGCCCATCGTCCCCGGGGCGGTGCGGCTTGGCATGAGTAGGCGTACTCAGCCCGCGGCCGGCCGGCCGGGGACGGGGAGCGCGGGGGTTCCGGCGGTGGTGGCGGCCGGGACGCGGCGGGACAGGGAGGTGAAGGAGACGAGGAGCAGCGTGGCGCCGAGGGGGATGAGGTCCTTGTCGACGAGGGGGAGGAGGAGGTCGCAGAGGACGAGGAGCGGCGTCCATGCCTTGACGCGGCGGGTCACGGCGAGCAGGAGGACGAGGGCGAGCATGCCGCCGTAGAAGAGGTAGGGGCCCACCTGGTAGACGACCGGGGAGACCCCGGGCAGCGCCGAGACCCGGGTGATGGCCTCGCTCATCGTCTCGTGGTCGTCGGTGAGGGCGCCGGCCACGACGTCGATGGTGAACTGGGCGGTCAGGCACAGGGCGCCGGCCGTGGCGACCGCCGACACCGCGGTGGCGAGCCGGCTGTTCCCCGCCATGCGGCTCATCTCGCCGAACGCGATCGTGAACAGGGTCATGGCCGCGATGAAGGCCAGGTGTCCGACGGTCCAGGCGGTGCCCGGGCCGCGCACTCCGTCCAGGCCGTCCACGATCCGGATCACTCCGTACGTGAAGGTCAGCAGGGGGGCGCCGAGGAAGGCGGTGCGGGGGGTCATGGGTGAGGCTCCTTGGGAGGAAGGGGTGGAGACGGCTGCTGCCTCCGTCATCGTGGGCCTAGGGAGGGGGTGAGGTGATCGCCAGCCGGAGCGATCTTCCGGGTCCCTCGGGCGGGGTACGCCGTGCCCCGGGCTCATCGCGGCAGCTGAGATCCCCGGGAGGGCGGGGGAGTCCCGGGGTCGACCCGTAGGGGACCGGGGTCTCATCCCCCTACCTCTCAAGAGGGAGAGCGAATGATCAGCCCGGCGAGCGATGTGGTCGAGGGGGGTGGTCGGCGAATCTTGTGTCACGCCGGAAACCGGAGGTCCCGGGCGGCGGACAGGGGGAATGACATGAAGCGCCGTTACGCCGTCGGGCTCGCCACCGCCTGTGTGCTGTCCCTCGGGGCAGTGGGCGCGGGATGGGCCGTCGGGGAGGTCGTGGCCCGGCAGCAGGGGCCCTGGCCGTGCGGGGAGTCGGATGTGCTGGGCGGGTCGGGCAAGCTGACGGCCGACCCGGTGAGCGACCCCGGCAAGTTCCTGAAGCAGGCGAAGGACCTGTCGCAGGAGATCAAGGACCTGGCCGCGAAGACCGAGGACAAGGACGTGAAGGAGGGGCTCGAGAAGACCTCCGCGGACTACGACCGGATGATCGCCCGCTTCGACGGGGACGGCCTGGAGCTGTCCGACGTGCCCGCCCTGACGACCGACATGATGCGGCTCGACAAGGACTCCCAGGCCCTGGACGACGCCTGCGGCGTGTGAGCCGCCCGCCGAGCCCTGCCTCGCCGTTGCGCCGGGTGTTCTCCATCGGCCAGGCTCTCCCCAGTTCAGCCCGCCAGGAGGCCGTGACTTGTCCCCGTTCCCGCAGACGTCCGCGGCATGGGCCCGGTCGTTGCACCGGACCGCAGCCGGCAACCCCTATCTGCTCGACACCGCGCTCGCCCTGACCGCGGCGACCGTGTCGGTGCGCCTGCTGATCGCCAGCCGGCAGCCGGACGGCTCCCCGTGGCCCTGGTGGATGTACCTGCTGGCGGTCGCGACGGCCGCGCCGCTGCCCTGGCGGCGCAGGGCCCCCGTGCTGTGCATGGTGCTGGTCTGGGCGGCCCTCGGCCCCTATAGCCATCTGGCCCACGCCATCCAGCCGCAGTTCCAGTTCGCCGCGCTGATCGCGCTCTACACCGCGGCCGCCCACACCGCCCCGCGGACCCGGGCGGTGATCGCGGCGGCCACCGTGGTCATAGCCGTCCTGGGAACCCGGTCACTGGGCGGCGCCTTCAGCAGCATCCTGACGTTCGGCTGTGCGCTGATGCTCGGCTCGCTGGTCTGGACACAGCGTCAGCTCAACGAACAACTCGTGCGGCGGGCCGAGCAGTTGGAGCGCGAGCAGGAGGCCGAGGCGGCGAAGGCGGCCGCCGAGGAGCGGACCAGGATCGCCCGCGAGATGCACGACATCCTGGCCCACTCGGTCAGCCTGATGGTGGTCCAGGCCGAGGCGGGGCCGGTCGTGGTCCGTTCCGCGCCCGACCGCGCGGAGCGCGCCTTCGACTCCATCGCCGAGACGGGCCGCGAGACGCTGGTCCAGCTGCGGGCCCTGCTCGGCGTGCTGAGGGACGCGAACGAAACCGCGCAGACCGCTCCGCAACCGGGCCTGGCCGCCCTGCCCGAGCTGGTCGAGGGGGTGCGCCGCGCGGGTATCGACGTCCGGCTCGACGACGGCGGGCGGACCGCCCCCCTGTCGGCGGGGGCGGACTCGGCGGCGTACCGGATCATCCAGGAGGCGCTGACCAACGTGGTCAAGCACTCCACGGCCCGCACGGTCAGTGTCCGGCTCCAACGCGTCGACGACGGGCTGCGGTTGGAGATCGAGGACGACGGCGGCGACGGCCGGCGCCCGGTAGGGTCTGCGTCCGTGATCAGGAGCGGCCGGGGGCTGGTCGGGATACGTGAGCGGGCGGCGGCCTGCGGCGGCAGCGCCGAGGCCGGTCCGGGCCCCGAAGGCCGGGGCTTCCGAGTGGAGGCGACGCTTCCGCTGAGCTGAGGACGAGCGGGCCACGTGGTCGGCGGGACCCGTGCCCCGGAAGGAGAGCTGTCGTGGCGATTCGTGTGGTGGTGGCCGACGACCAGGAACTGGTCAGGACCGGATTCGCGATGATCCTGGACGCGCAGCCGGACATCGAGGTCGTCGCCGAGGCGGCGGACGGGGCCCAGGCGGTGGCCGCGGTCCGCGAGCACAGCCCGGACGTGCTGCTGCTGGACGTGCGGATGCCGGTCATGGACGGACTGACCGCCGCCCAGCAGGTCTGCGCGGAGAGCGACTGCAAGGTCATCATGCTGACCACGTTCGACCTCGACGAATACGTGCACACCGCGCTCAAGGCCGGGGTCAGCGGCTTTCTGCTGAAGGACGTACGGCGCGACGACCTCGTACACGGCGTCCGGGTCGTCATGGCCGGGGACGCCCTGCTGGCCCCCTCGATCACCCGGCGGCTGATCGCCGAGTACGCGCGCCCCCTGCCGCCGGGCGCCGCGCCGGCCCCGGGCGGGGCCCCCGCCCCGCTCTCCGCGCAGGCCTTCGCCGGGGAGGGCGAGGGCGGCGCGCACGGCCGGGCCGGAGAACCCCGGTCCCTGCTCCAGCAGCTGACCGCACGGGAGGAGGAGACCCTGCGCTGTATCGCCCAGGGCATGTCCAACGCGGAGATCGCCGCCGCGCTGGTGGTCAGTGAGCACACGGTGAAGACCCATGTCCGCAACCTTCTGGCCAAGTTGCAGCTCCGGGACCGGATCCACGCCGTGGTCTTCGCCTACGAGACCGGACTCGTCTCACCCGGCTGATCCCCCGCGCCGCACCGGCCTTGCAAGGTACGGCCGTTGCAACATGCTGCCGCCGGCAGCGGTGGACCGTACGGCGACAACTGGCCAGGATCGATGGTGTCGGGTTTCGGCGTCATGCGCCGGGACAACGCCCCAGGGCCGTTCCTGAGGGCCATGCCGATTTCTCACTGTCGACTCGTGCTGGGGGCGGAGCCTTGTCTTCTTCGGAATTCCTTCCGGATGCAATGTCGGTATTCTTCCCGGATTTCGTTCTTCAGCACGCCCGGGACCGACCGGAGCGGGCCGCCGTCGTCTTCGCCGGCCATGACACGCCGGACGAGACCGTCACGTACGCCGAACTGGACCGGTCGGCCCGTCGGATCGCGCACTGGCTCGGCGGCGCGGGGGTCGCCGAGGGTGACCGGGTGCTTCTGCTGCTGCCCACGGGGCTCGACTTCGTCAAGGCGTTCCTGGGCTGCATGTACGCCGGGACGGTCCCGGTGCCCGCACCGCAGCCGGGGGGACAGCGCCATCACCTCGCCCGGACGGCGGGGATCGCCAGGGACGCCGCCGTGTCGGCGGTGTTCACCGACGGGGACAGCCTGGCCGGGGTCGCCGACTGGCTGCGCGAGGACGGGTTCGGGACCGTGCTCTGCGAGACGCCCGCCGGGGCCGAGGCGGGCGGCGAGGCGACGGCGTGGCGCCGGCCCGGGAACGCGGGGCCGGGCGCGCTCGCGTTCCTCCAGTACACCTCGGGCTCGACCAGCGACCCCAAGGGCGTGATGGTCGCCCACGGGCACCTGGGGCACAACCTCGCCCTGATGCAGGCCGCCCTCCAGGTGGACGGCGACGACGACTTCTGCAGCTGGCTGCCGCTGTACCACGACATGGGCCTGATCGGACTGCTGCTCCTGCCGCTGTACCTGGGGTCGACGACCACGCTGTTGTCGGCGGTGGACTTCCTCAAGCGCCCCCAGCTGTGGCTGGAGATCGTGGACCGGCAGCGGGTCGCCGTCACCTCGGCGCCCAGCTTCGCCTACGACCTGTGCGCCCGCCGCCTCACCGACGACCAGGTGGCCGGCCTCGACCTGTCGCAGTGGCGCATCGCCTGCAACGGGGCCGAGCCGATCGACCCGGCCGTCCTGGAGAGGTTCGCGAAGCGGTTCGCCCCCGCCGGATTCCGCGGCGCGTCCTTCCTGCCCTGCTACGGCATGGCGGAGACGACCCTGTTCATCTCCGGGCGCCCGCCGGCGGAGGAGCCGCTCGTCCTCGACGTCGACCCGGCCGCGCTGGAGCAGAACCGGCTGCTTCCGGTCGGCCCCGACGGCACCGGGCGGCCCCTGGTGAGCTGCGGATCGGTGCGCGGACTGGACGTGCGCGTCGTCGACACCGTGTCCGGGGCGGAGGCGGCCGAGGGCCGGATCGGCGAGATCTGGGTCCGGGGCGGCAGTGTGGCGCGGGGGTACTGGGCCAACGAGGAGGAGACCCGCAGGACGTTCCACGCGGTGCCGGCGGGGGCCGAGGGGTCGGGGGAGCCGGGCTTCCTGCGCACCGGGGACCTCGGCGCGTTCCTCGACGGCGAGCTGTACGTCACCGGCCGGCTCAAGGAAATGATGATCGTGCACGGCCGCAATCTGTACCCGCAGGACATCGAGCGGGACGCGCGCGGTGTGCACCCGTCCCTGGGCACGCTGGCCACCAGCGTCTTCTCGGTGCCGGCGCCCGCCGAGGAGATCGTCGTCGTCCAGGAGGTCCGCCCGGCGCAGCTGGAGGACGCGACCCTGGCCGATGTCGTGGCGCGGATCCGTACGGTCGCCGCGGAGCGGCACGGCGTCCGGATCGGGAACGTGGTGCTCGTGCGGCCGGGCCGGGTCGAGAAGACCACCAGCGGCAAGATCCGCCGCGGCCTGATGCGCCGACGCTTCCTCGCCGGCGAGCTGGAGCCGCTGCACGAGGTCCTGGACACCGGCGTCCGCGCGGCGCGCGAGACGACGGCGGGCATCCCGGAGGCGGGCACGGCGGATGCGGGTGAGGCCGCATGAGTGGCGTGCGGCTCGTCGCGCCTCCGGAGCGGGTGTCCGTCGAGGCGCCGACGCATCCCCCCTTCGCGCTCGCACGGCAGTTCGACCGACTGCTCGGTGACCCGGACGATCCGTGCGAGGTGTTCTCCCACGAGCGGTGCGCCGCGCTGGACGCGGGCGAGGAGTTCCCCGCGGACGTCTGCCGGATGCTCGACGGCCTCGGACTGCCCGCGCACTACGTGCCCGAGGAGCACGGCGGGCGGCTGCGCAGCTACGAGGACGTCCTCCAGCTGATGCGGGTCGTGGCCGCCCGGGACCTCACCGTCGCCATCGCGCACGGCAAGACGTATCTGGGCGCGGTCTGCGTCTGGGTGGCGGGGACCCCCGAGCAGGCCGGACGGCTCGGCCGGGAGATCACCCGGGGCGCGGTCGCCTCCTGGGGACTGACCGAGCGGGAGCACGGCAGTGATCTGCTGGCCGGAGAGCTGACCGCGCTGCCGACGGGCGGCGGCTATCGCGTGGACGGCGAGAAGTGGCTGATCAACAACGCCACCCGGGGCCGTTTCGTCTCGCTGCTGGCCCGCACCGCGCGCGACGCCGGACCGCGTGGGCTGAGCCTGCTGCTGATCGACAAGGAGCGGCTGGCACCGGGCTCGTACCGGTGTCTGCCCGCCGCGCGCACCCATGGGATCCGCGGCGCCGACATCAGCGGTATCGCCTTCGAGGGCGCCGAGGTGCCCCGGACGGCGCTGATCGGCGAGGAGGGCACCGGTCTGGAGACCGTGCTCAAGAGCCTCCAGCTCACCCGCACGCTGTGCGCCGCGCTGTCGCTCGGGGCGGCCGACCACGCCCTGCGGCTCGGCACGGACTTCACCCTGGAGCACCGGCTGTACGGCAGCCTGCTGATCGACCTGCCGCAGTCCCGCCGGGTGCTCGGTGAGTCGTACGCCGATCTGCTGGCCGCCGAGGCGACGAGTGTCGTGGCGAGCCGGAGCATCCACGCCCTCACGGGGGAGATGAGTGTCGTCTCGGCGGCCACCAAGTTCGCGGTGCCGACGGGAATGGAGCAGCTCATCGGGCGGCTCGGGCAGCTCCTCGGGGCACGGGCCTTCCTGACGGAGACGTTCCGGCACGGGCGATTCCAGAAACTGGAGCGCGATCACCGGATCGTGAGCATCTTCGACGGCAATACGCTGGTCAATCTGAACATGCTGGTCAATCAGTTCACCAGCCTCGCCCGGAACTACCGCGAGGGCAGGACCGACGAGGCAGGGCTCGCCACCGCGGTGTCGCTGCGCGAACCGCTGCCCGCCTTCGACCGCGACCGGCTGTCACTGGTGGCCCGCCGGGGCGCCAGCGTCGTCCAGAGCCTGCCGGCGGCCACCGACGCGCTGCTCGCGCTGGTCGCCGACGGTGAGCTGCCGGCCTCGCTCGGCCCGCTCGCGGCACGGCTGCGGGAGACCGCCGACGAGGTGCACCAGCGGATGGCCGAGTACCGGCCCACCGCGCGGCAGGTGCCGGCCGACGCCTTCGCGCTGGCCAAGCGTTACACGCTGCTCTTCAGCGCGGCCTGCTGCGTCCAGCTGTGGCTGCGCAACCGGTCCGAGCGGCCCGAGGACGCCCTGCTGTGGCGCGACCCGGTCTGGCTGGAGGCCTGTCTGGGCCGGCTCATGGAGCAGCTGCGCCCCGGCGGCCGCGAGGACTTCGGCGCGTACGACCGTCTTCTCGGCCGTCTTCGCGAGCAGTACGACGCCGGCGCCCCCCTGACCCTGCTGAACCACCGCGAGAACGCCTTCGGGGGTGACCGGGCATGACGAGTACCGCACGGGAGCGGGTCGCCGACCTGGAGGCGCGGTTCGGCGATCCGTACGACGACGCCAACCCCCTCGGATACGCGGCCGTGCTGGCCGCCGACGAGCGGGGCGAGCTGCCCGCCGAGGGCGAGCGCATGCTCGACGACTTCTGCCTCAACGCCGAGTTCGTGCCGCAGGCGCTCGGCGGCCGGCTCACCCAGGCCGACGAGATGGCACTGGTCCTGCGCAGCGTGTTCCGCCGGGACTGCGCCCTGGGCCTCGGCTACGGCATCACCAACTACATCGCGGCGGCGCCCGTCTGGGCCTCCGGCAGCGCGCCCCAGCAGCTCTGGATGGCCGACCTGCTGCTCGCGGGCGGCAAGGCGGCGGCCGGATACAACGAGCTGGCGCACGGCAACGACTTCACCCGGGTGGAGCTGGCCGCCACCCGGCACGGCGACGACCTGGTGCTCGACGGCGGCAAGCAGGTGGTCAACAACCTGGCCCGGGCCGACGCCGCCGTCTTCCTCGCCCGGACCTCCGCGGCGGCGGGCCCGCGCAGCCACTCGCACGTCCTGGTCGACCTGCGGGACCTGCCCGGGGACCGGCACCGCCGGCTGCCGCGCTTCCCCACGGCCGGAGTCCGCGGCTGCCGTATCGGCGGCGTCGAGTTCACCGCCTGCCCGGTGCCGCAGGACGCCGGTACGGGCATCGTGGGCGGCGCCGGACGGGCCATGGAGACCGTGCTGAAGGCCTTCCAGACCACGCGCGGCGTCCTGCCGGGCGTGGCGCTCGGCGGGGCCGACACCCAGCTGCGCACGGTGGTGGACTTCGCCCTGGAGCGACGGCTGTACGGCCTCAGGGTCGCCGATCTGCCGTACACCCGGGCCACGCTGACGGCCGCCTACCTGGACCTGCTCGCCGGGGACTGCCTCGCCACCACGGCGGCGCGAGCGCTGCACGTGCTGCCGGACCAGACCAGCGTCTACACCGCGGCGGCCAAGTTCCTGGTGCCGAAGATGATCCAGGAGTCCAGCCATGCGCTGGCCACCCTGCTCGGAGCCCGCTCGTATCTGCGGGAGGGCCCCTACGGGATCTTCCAGAAGCAGCTGCGCGATCTGCCCGCGGCGACCTTCGGGCACGCCAACAGCACGGTCTGCCTGGCGACGATCATCCCGCAGCTGTCCCAGCTCGCGCACCGGAGCTGGTCCGGACAGGGCGCGCCGGCCCCGGCGGAGCTGTTCCGCTTCGGCGGAGCCCTGCCCGCGCTGGACTTCGGCCCGCTCGCCGTGAACGCCCGGGGCGCCGACGGTCTGGCCGGTGAACTCCTCGCCGCGGCGGCTGAGTTCGCGGACGAACCGGTGCTCGGTGCGCTCTGCGGGGCCTTCACGGCCGAGCTGGCGGAGCTGCGCGAGCGGTGCGCGGCGCTGCGGCCCCGGGAGCGGACGGTGACGGCGGGCCCGGAGTCCTTCGTGCTCGCCGAGCGGTACACCGTCGTGCTCGCCGCCGCGGCCTGCCTCGGGTACTGGCGGCACGGCGAACGGCCGGGCTCCGGCACCGGGGACGCGCCCGCCTGGCTGCTCGGCGCCCTGCACCGGCTCGCGGCCCGGCTCGGGCGCGGCGCGCCGCTGCTGCCGGACGGGATCGAGAGCCGCGTCTGGGACGACCTGACGCACCGCCACGAGGAACGCCTGAGCTTCGACACCGCCGCGCTGCGCCTCGCCGGCTGAACCGGGCGAACCCCCGGACCCACCGGCACCCACCACAACAGCCCACCCCACGCACCACCTCTCACCGCGCGCCCCTTTCACCGCGCTCCCTTTCACCTCACGCCGCCCTTTGGAGTACCCACATGTCCGAAACCGCCGTTCAGACCGGTCCGCAGGAGATCCGGACCTGGCTGGTCGAACGCATCGCCTACTACCTGGACCGTCCCGCGGACGAGATCGACCCGTCCGGCCCGCTGGTCGAGATCGGTCTCGACTCCGTGTACGCGCTGACCCTGTGCGGCGACGTCGAGGACGAGTTCGGGATCCTCGTCGAGCCGACCATGGCCTGGGACCACCCCACCGTCGACGCGCTCACCGCGCATCTCGCCGAACAGGTGGCCCGGCAGTGACCGCACCGCTCGGACTGCCCCTGTCGGCGGGGCAGGAGGCGATGTGGTTCCTGCACCGGCTCGCACCGGACAGCGCCGCCTACAACGTGCTGGCCGCGGTGCGGGTGCGCACCGCGGTGGACCGTGCCGCCCTGCGCCGCGCGGTCCTCGCCCTGGCCGGTCGCCACGAGCCGCTGCGTTCGGTCTTCGTCGAGCGCGGCGGCACCGCCCTCCGGCGGCACCTCCCGGACGGAGCGGTGCCGTTCGAGGTGCGCGAGCTCGGTGACGTACCGGACGAGCGGCTGTTCGCGCTGGCGCGGGCCGCGGGCGCGGCACCGTTCGATCTGTCGGAGGCCTGGCCGTTCCGGGTGACGCTGCTGTGCCGGGCGCCCGAGGACGCGGTCCTGGTCCTCGCCGCCCATCACATCGTCACCGACGCCACCAGCCAGTGGCTGATGCTGCGCGACCTGCTCGACGCCTACGCCGGCCGGGACCTCGCCCCGCTGCCCGGCTCGTACGGCGAGGAGGTCGAGCGGGAGCGGCGGTCGGCCGGCACCCCGCAGCGGGAGAGCGCCGAGCGGTACTGGGCCGAGGTCCAGGACGGCGCGGCCCCCGCCACGCTCACCCCGGACCGGCCCCGGCCGACGGGGCTCACCCTGCGCGGGGCGACGCTCACCCGGCCCCTGCCGGCGGACACCGCGCGCCGGCTCGCCGAGGCCGCCGGGGCGGCGGGGGTCACGCCCTTCGCGGTGCTGCTCGGCGCCTTCCAGTCCGCGGTGCGCCGCGCCACGGGGCTCGACGACTTCGTCATCGGCTGCCCGGCCTCCACCCGGGTCGGCGGCCGCGCCGCCGAGCTGGTCGGGTATCTGGTCAACTCCCTCCCGCTGCGGGCCGCTTTCACCCCGGACACCACGCTCACCGGGGCGGTCGCGGCCGCGCACCGGGGCCTGATGGAGGGCCTGCGCCGACTGCGGCACCCCGTGCGCACCCCGCTCTTCCGGCTGGCCGTGACCCTGGTGGCCGTCGACCGGCTGCCGGTGCCGGGGCTGCTGGAACCGGGCGGATGCGGGTACGCCAGGCTGCGTCTGGAACTCCTCGACCTCCCGCACATGGAGGGCCAGTTCGACCTGAACGTCGAACTGCGCCACGGCGCCGACGCGTTGACGCTGGTGCTGCGGTACGCGAGCGATCTGTACGACCTCTCCACCGTGGAGCGGTTCGCCGACATCTACGTCCGCATGATCGAGACCGCGATCGAGGCCCCGGACACGGCGGTGTCGGACGTCCCCCTGGTCGATCGGGACCAGCTCTCGGAACTCCTCGACCTCGGCGCGGGCGGCGACTGGTGAGACCCGGGCCGGTGGCCCGGCCACCGCTCCCCGGCACCACGCCGCACCCCTCTCCCTCTTCCCCCCTCCACCGCTTCCCCCACTACCCACACGAGGTGTCAGCATGAAACCCCTGCCCGGCTCCGCCCGGCGGCCTCTGGTCGACCGGGTCACCGCCTGGAGCGTCCGCAACCGCAAACGCGCCGTCCTGAGCTGGCTCGGCCTGGTGGTGCTCGCCATCGCGCTGGGCGCCGGACTCGGCGACACCAGCAAGGTCGAACACGCGCCGGGCGAGACCGGCCGCGCGCAGCAGATGCTCGACGACGCGCAGGTCTACTCGCCGCCCCAGGAGAGCGTCCTCGTCGAGGCCGCGTCCGGCGACTCCGGATACCCGGAGAACGCGGCCATGCGGCAGGCGGTCGAGGACATCGCGGCCGCGCTGCGCGGACTGGGCAAGGACGTGACCGGCGCCGAGTCGGTGGCCGATGTGAAGTCGCCCTCCGACAGCGCCGCCGCCGCGAAGCAGCTGGTCTCCTCCGACGGCCGCTCCGCCATCGTCCGCTTCTCGGTGACCGGCCGCACCATGGAGCCGATCCAGCGTGCCGTGCTGGCGCAGACGAAGTCCCACCCGGACGTGTCCGTCACCGAGACCGGCGCCGCGAGCGTCAGCCTGGCGATCAACGACATCAAGGACAAGGACTTCCAGCGCGCGGAGATCCTCTCCGTCCCGCTCACCCTGATCATCCTGGCCGTCGTGTTCGGCTCGCTCGTGTCGGCGGGGCTGCCCGTGCTGCTGGCGCTCGTGTCGGTGTTCACCGGCATGGCACTGCTGATGTTCGCCGGACGCTGGATGGCCATCGGCGACAGCACCTTCTCGGTGGTCCTGCTGATCGGCATGGCCGTCGGCGTCGACTACACCCTGTTCTATCTGCGCCGGGCCCGCGAGGAGCGGTCCGTCGGGCAGGCCTTCGACACCGCGCTGGAGACGGCGGGCCGGACCTCCGGCAGGGCCGTGGTGGTGTCCGGGCTGACCGTGATGGCGGCGGTCGCCGGGCTGTTCTTCACCGGAGCGGAGACCTTCACCGGCATCACCGTCGGGACCGTCGCCGTGGTCGGTGTGGCCGTGTTCAGCTCGATCACCGTGCTGCCGGCGACCCTGTCCTGGCTCGGCGACCGCGTCGACAACTGGCGCATCCCCTACCTCGGCCGACGGCGCACCCAGGTCCGCGACTCCCGCGTGTGGAGCACGCTGGTACGGCAGGTCGTGCGGCGCCCGCTGCTCTGGGGCGGCAGTGTCGCGGTCCTGCTCGCGCTCCTCGCGGTGCCCGCCGCCGGGATGAAGCTGTCGGACCCCGACCTCGAACACCGGCTGCCCGACAACGTGCCGGCGCTCCAGGCGCTGGAGCGGCTCAAGAGCGCCTTCGGTGTCGATGTCGAGCCCGCCGAGATCGTCGTACGGGGAGACGACCTGACCGGGTCCGAGGTCACCGCTGCCGTCGCCGCCCTGAAGGAGAAGGTGGCCGACAGCGACGGCAGGCTGAAGACGCCGGTCGACACCTCGCTGATCGCCGACGGCAAGCTGCTGGTGATCCGGGTGCCGCTCGCCGGTGACGGCAAGGACGCCGAGTCGGTGGCCGCGCTGAAGGAACTGCGCGAGACGGCGCTGCCCGCCTCGCTCGGCAAGGTCGACGGACTGGAGTACGCGGTCCAGGGCGACACCGCCAAGCAGGAGGACTTCAACGCCGCGCTGGGCTCCAGCACCCCGTACGTCTTCGGGTTCGTCGTCCTGCTGTCCTTCCTGCTGCTCGCGGCCGCCTTCCGCTCGCTGGCGATCCCGCTGGTGTCGATCCTGCTCAACCTGCTGTCCATCGGCTCCGCGTACGGCGTGCTCACCCTGGTCTTCCAGGACGGCCACCTCTCCGGACTGCTCGGCTTCTCGTCGTACGGCGCGGTGGTGAGCTGGCTGCCGCTGTTCATGTTCGTCACGCTGTTCGGGCTGAGCATGGACTACCACGTGTTCATCCTGAGCCGGGTGCGCGAGTACCGCTCCACGGGTCTGTCGACCAAGGCCGCGGTGGTGGAGGGGATCTCCCGCAGCGCGGGCGTGGTGACCAGCGCGGCCACCGTGATGATCGCGGTGTTCGCGGTGTTCGGCACGCTGTCCGCCATCGACTACAAGATGGTCGGCGTGGGCCTCGGCACGGCGGTCCTGATCGACGCCACCGTGGTCCGCGGCATCCTGCTGCCCGCCTCGCTGGCCCTGCTCGGCGACGCCAGCTGGTCGATGCCCGGCTGGCTGCGCTGGCTGCCCGGAGTGGGCCTGGAGGGCGCCGAACCGGCCGCCGGCGAACGCCTGGAACAGACCGAACCGGTCACCGACCGCGGCTGACGCACCGGGACACGCACCCCCCTCGCGGGCCGGATCCCCGCATGCCTTTCACCGGATCCGGCCCGCCCGTCCCAGCCCCGGAAACAGAGCCGGAAATATAGGGGCGCCATAGAAGAAGAACGCAGAATCAAAGGGTCAGACAGAGCGATCGGTGCCTTGTCTTTTCATGAGAGGGCAGTCATGCCGGACAGGTCGTACAAAGGAATTCTGGCGACCATCGGGAATACCCCCCTGGTGGAACTGGAGCACATTTTCCCGGACTTCGGATCCCGGATCTTCGCCAAGGTCGAGAGATTCAATCCGGGAGGAAGCATCAAGGACCGCTCGGCCTTCCGCATGCTGATCGACGAGGTGCGCGCGGGAACGCTGGTGCCGGGCCGGTCGGTCGTGGTGGAGTCCAGCTCGGGCAACCTCGCGGTCGGCATGGCGCAGATCTGCCGCTACCTCGGACTCCGCTTCGTCTGCGTCGTCGACGGCAAGACCACCGAGCAGAACCTCGCCATCCTCCAGGCGTACGGCGCGGAGGTCGAGGTGGTCACCGAACAGGACCGGGTGACCGGCGAGTACCTGCCCGTGCGGCTGCGCAGGGTGCGCGAGATCGTCGCCGCCACCCCGTACGCGTTCTGTCCCGACCAGTACTCCAACCTGCGCAATCCGCAGGCCCACGAGGCCACCATGCGGGAGATCGAGCAGGCGCTCGACGGCCGGGTCGACTACCTGTTCGCCTCGGTGAGCACCTTCGGCACCCTGCGCGGCTGCACCGATCACATCCGCCGGCAGGGCCTCGGCACCACCGTCGTCGCGGTGGACGCGGCGGGCAGCGCGATCTTCGGACAGGAGCCCACCCGCCGTCTCATCCCCGGGCACGGCGCCTCGGTGGTGCCGCCGCTGATGGACCCGGACGCGGCCGACGAGATCGTCCATGTCACCGACCTCGAATGCGTCGTGGCCTGCCGCCGTCTGGTCGGCCGTGAGGCCCTGCTGGCCGGCGGTTCCTCCGGCGCCACGCTGGCCGCGCTCGGGAAACTCCGCGACCGGATTCCCGAGGGATCCAACTGCGTCCTCATTTTCCCGGACGGCGGCGACCGCTATCTCGACACCATCTACTCCGACGTATGGGTCGGACGGCACTTCGGCGAGATAACCCACCTCTGGAAGGACTGACCCGTGCTCATCCTCACCCATTCCGATGTGGAGAAGATCCTCGACGGCCGGGAAACGGAGAACATCGAGGCGGTGGCCGACGCCTACCGGCTGCATTCCGCGGGGCGGACCGTCGTACCCCACTCGGTGTTCCTGCGCTTCCCCGACCAGCCCCAGGACCGCATCATCGGCCTGCCCGCCTACCGCGGCGGGGAGCGACCGGTCGCCGGGATGAAGTGGATCTCCTCGTTCCCCGGCAACATCGAGCGGGGGCGCCAGCGGGCCAGCGCTGCCCTGCTGCTCAACTCCCTGAGCACCGGCCACCCCGAGGCGCTGATCGAGGGCTCCGTCATCTCCGCGCGCCGCACCGCCGCGAGCGCCGCGCTCGCCGCCCGGCTGCTGACCCGCGGGCGCCCCCGCGACGGGGTCGCGCTGATCGGCTGCGGTGTCATCAACCTGGAGATCCTGCACCACCTCTGTGCCGCACTGCCCGACCTGCGCACGGTGACGCTGTACGACCGCTCGTCGCGGCGCTCGGCGCGGTTCGCCGAGCAGATCGCCACCGAGTTCCCGGCGCTCACGGTCCGCCGGACCGACAGCGCGCCCGCCGCGATGGCCGCGCACCGGCTGGTGTCCTTCGCCACCACGGCCGGCGTCCCGCACATCGGGCTCGCGGCGGCCCAGCCCGGCACGGTGGTGCTGCACATCTCGCTGCGCGACCTGCTGCCCGAGGCGCTGCTCCAGGCCGACAACATCGTCGACGACCCGGACCACGTCTGCCGCGAGAACACCTCGCTGCACCTGGCGGAGAACCTCACCGGGAACCGCGACTTCATCAACGCCTCGATCGGCGAACTGCTCACCGAGGACGGCCGGGAGACGGACACCGGGCTCGACCCCGAACGCACGGTGGTCTTCTCGCCGTTCGGCCTCGGCGTGCTCGACCTCGCGCTCGCCGAGCGGGTGCTGGAGGGGGCCCGCGCCAAGGGCCTCGGCGTGCAGGTCGACGACTTCCTGCCGTCCTGAACTCCCGCCGGTACCGCCCCACTTCACTTCCCCCCACGCCGATGCCCCACCCCACAACCCGATCACCAGGAGCTGACATGAGCACCGAGCAGACCGACAACCGCACCTACCGCGTCGTCCGCAACGACGAGGAGCAGTACTCGATCTGGTGGGCCGAGCGCGACCTGCCGGCCGGCTGGCACGCCGAGGGCACCGAGGGCAGCCGCGAGCTGTGCCTGTCCCACATCGCCGAGATCTGGACCGACATGCGCCCGCTGAGCCTCCGCGAGCGCATGGCCGACGCCGGCGCGGCCTGACCCCTACCCCGCCCCACCAGCCCGGGCCTTTGACAGGAGTAACCGTGAACACCGAACTGCTGCCGGAACGCTTCGCCGAGCAGGCGCGCCGGACACCGGACGCCGTCGCCGTCGTCGACGGAACGCGGAAGGTGACTTATCGGGAGCTGAGCCGTGCCGCCAGCCTCCTGGCGCACCGACTGCGAGGCCTGGGTGCCGGCCCCGACGCCGCCGTCGGGGTGATCCTCGAGCGCGGCGTCGACCTGGTCGTCGCCCTGCTGGGGATCTGGAAGGCCGGCGCGGCCTACGTCCCGATGGACCCCGGACACCCGGCCGCACGGCTGTCCGGCCTGGTCCGGGACAGCGGCGCCGCCCTGGTGATCGCCGAGCCCGGGCACGCCCGGGCGGTCCGGGACGGCGGAGCACGGCCCGTCGCCCCCGCGGCGGAACCGGCCGACGACACCACGGAGAACGCGCACGAGAGCGCGCACGAGGAGGCGTACGGGAACGAGAACGGGCAGGGGAGCGAGGGCGGCGCGCGCCCCACCGACCCCGACTCGCTCGCGTACGTCATCTTCACCTCGGGCTCCACCGGCCGCCCCAAGGCGGTGGCCGTCACCCACGCGGGGATCGCCGGCCGGATCGGCTGGACGGTGAAGACCCACGCGCTGTCCGCCGCCGACCGCGTGCTGTTCAAGACCTCGATCGGCTTCGACGCCGCCGGCTGGGAGATCTTCGCGCCCCTGGTCAGCGGCGGGACCGTGGTGATCGCCCCGGTGGGGGCCGAGCGCGACCCGGCCGCGCTGCTGCGCGCGGTCGCCGAGCACGGCGCGACCGTCCTCCAGGCGGTGCCCTCGGTGCTGCGGCTGCTGGTCGAGGAGGGGGACTGGAGCGGCTGCGGTTCCCTGCGC
Source organism: Streptomyces sp. NPDC005811 (assembly GCF_040630405.1). Classification (NCBI taxonomy): domain Bacteria; kingdom Bacillati; phylum Actinomycetota; class Actinomycetes; order Kitasatosporales; family Streptomycetaceae; genus Streptomyces; species Streptomyces sp. NPDC005811. Next base: position 5,780 of record NZ_JBEXXK010000010.1, on the reverse strand, counting down.
CTGCTGTTCTCGGCCGGTGAACCGCTGTACGGCGAACTCGCCACCGCGGTGCGCGAGGCGGCCGGCCCCCAGGTCGCCCTGTGGAACACCTACGGCCCGACCGAGTGCTCCATCGACGTCACCGCCCAGCCCGTCGACCCGGGCCAGAGCTCCGGGCCCGTGCCGATCGGCCGCCCGCTGACCGGGATGCGGGTCCTGGTCCTGGGCCCGGCCGGGGAGCCGGTGCCCCTCGGCACACCGGGCGAGCTGTACGCGGGCGGCCCCGGCGTGGCCCGCGGCTACCTCGGCCGCCCCGACCTCACCGCCGAACGCTTCGTCCCCGACCCGTACGGCCCGGCGGGCGGCCGCCTGTACCGGACCGGCGACCTGGTGCGCTGGCGCTCGGACCGCACCCTGGAGTACCTCGGCCGCCTCGACCACCAGGTCAAGGTGAACGGCGTCCGTATCGAGCCCGCCGAGATCGAGGCCGCGCTGACCGCCCACCCGGACGTCACCCAGGCGCTCGTCACCGCCGTCGCACCGGCCGCGGCCACGGGCGGCGCCACGAGCGGCAAGCGGCTCGTCGCCTATCTGACCACCCGCACCCCGCTCACCGCCGACGCGCTGCGCGCCCATCTGCGGGACCGGCTGCCCGACAGCCATCTGCCCGCCCTCTTCCGCTTCCTCGACGCGTTCCCGCTCACCCCGGGCGGCAAGGTCGACCGGGCCGCGCTGCCCGCCCCCGAGACGCCGGAGACCGACTCCGCCGCGTTCGTGGCGCCGCGCGACGCGGCCGAGCGGCTGGTCGCCGGGGTCTGGGCCGACCTGCTCAAGCGCGAGCGGGTGTCCGCCCACGACGACTTCTTCGCCCTCGGCGGCAGCTCGCTCCAGCTCACCCGCCTCGCCGCCCGGCTGCGCGCCGCGTCCGGCGAGAAGATCTCCCTGCGCGGCCTGTTCGCCGCCAGTACCGTCGAGGCCCAGGCCCGGCTCCTCGGCACGGCGGACACCGCCGGCCCCGGCGGGACCCCGGCCGCGGACCCGGCCGACGGCCCGGTCGTGCCGCTGCCGCGCACCGGCGACCTCCCGCTCTCCTCCGGCCAGCGCCGCCTGTGGTTCCTCGACCGGATGAACCCCGGCAGCACAGAGTGGGTCGCACCCCTGTTCCTGCGGCTGCCGGCCGGCACCACCCCCGAGACCGTGCGCGACGCGCTGGACACCCTCGCCGCGCGCCACGAGTCGCTGCGCACCCGCTACCCGGAGAGCGGCGGAAGGCCGCACCAGATCATCGACCCCGCCGGCACCACCCTCGTCGAACTGCGGGTCGAGGACACCGCGCCCGGCGGGCTGTCCGCCCTCTTCGACGAGCAGTTCCGGCGCGGCTTCGACCTGACGACCGGGCCGCTGTGGCGGGCGCTGCTGGCCCGCACCGACGGCGAGGACCACGTTCTGCTGCTGACGTTCCACCACATCTGCTGCGACGGCTGGTCCACGGTCGTCCTGGAACGCCAACTGCGCGCGCTGTGCGCCGCCCGCACCGAGGGCCGCCAGGGCGACCCGGCACCGCCCGCCGTGCAGTACGCCGACTACGCGGCCTGGCAGCAGAACCGGCTCACCGACACCTACCTCCGGGCCGAACTCGACCACTGGCACGGCGTCCTGGACGGGATCACCCCCCTCGACCTGCCCACCGACCGGCCGCGACCCGCCGAGCGCGACCCGCGCGGCGCCGTCCTGCCGATCCGGATCGCCCCCGCCACCGCGGCCCGGCTGACCGACCTCGGCCGCGCCCACGGCGCCACCCCCTTCGTCACGCTCCTCACCGGCTTCGCGCTGCTCATGGCCCGCTACACCGGCCAGTGGGACGTGCCGGTCGGCACCCCGGTCGCCGGCCGGCTGCGCCCCGAGGTCGAGGGCACGGTGGGCTTCTTCCTCAACTCCCTGGTCGTGCGCTGCGGGCTGGACGAGCGGACCGGATTCACCGACGCCCTCCAGCGGGTCCGCGACAGCGCCCGGACCGCCTTCGCCCACCAGGAACTGCCCTTCGAGCAGCTCGTCGAACAGCTCCAGCCGGAGCGCGACCTGTCCCGCACCCCCCTCTACCAGGTCGCCTTCGACCTGCACACCGAGGGCCTGACCAGCGTCGACATGAACGCCGCCGACCTGGAGGCGTTCATGGCGGCCTGGCGGGTCGCCAAGACCGACCTGTCCCTGTTCATGAAGCAGTCCGCCGACGGCTCCTTCGAGGGCGTCTGGGAGTACGCCACCTCGCTCTTCGACGAGACGACGGTACGGCGGCTGTCCACGCACTTCCTGACCCTGCTGGAGCGGGTGGCCGCACAGCCCTCGGCGCCGCTGGGCGACCTGGACCCGCTCACCCCGCAGGAGCGCCACCGCGAACTGGTGGAGTGGAACGACACCGCGGCGCGACCGCAGCCGCGGACCGTCCTCGAACTCTTCGAGGCGCAGGCGGCCCGCACCCCCGGGGCGACCGCCCTGGCCGCGGACACCGCGACGGTCGGCTACGCCGAGCTCGACACCCGCGCCAACCGGCTCGCCCACCGCCTGCGCGCAGGCGGTGTGGGCCCCGAGTCCCGGGTGGCGGTCCTGCTGGACCGTGGCCCCGACCTGCTCGTCGCGTTCCTCGCCGTGTGGAAGGCGGGCGCCGCCTATGTCCCGATCGATCCGTCCTACCCGGCCGAACGGGTCGCCTCCATCGTCGCGTCGGCGGGCGCCACGGTCGCCCTGACCGAGCCCCGCCACGAGAACCGCTTCCCCGCCGACGGCCCGGCGCTCCTGGACACGGAGGCCTCGGACCGCGCCTGGCCGGCCCACGCCCCCGACCGCGCCGACGACCTCGACCGCCTCGCCTACGTCATCTTCACCTCGGGCTCCACCGGCCGCCCCAAGGGCGTCGAGGTCCCGCACCGCGGCCTCGTCAACCATGTCGCCTGGGCGGCCCGCGAGCTGGCGGGCGCCGGCACCGGCGGCGCCCCGCTGTTCTCCTCGGTCGCCTTCGACCTCGTCGTACCGAACCTGTGGGCGCCCCTCGTCACCGGGCAGCCGGTCACCCTGCTGCCGCAGGACGCCGACCTCTCGGAGCTCGGCAAGCGGCTGTCGGCCGCCGGGCCCTTCAGCTTCGTCAAGCTGACCCCCGGCCACCTGGACGTCCTCGCCCACCAGCTGACCGCCGCCGAGGCCGCGGCGCTCGCCCCCGTCCTCGTCGTCGCGGGCGAGGCCCTCACCTCGGCCACCGTCACCCGCTGGCGCGCCCTCGCCCCCGGCGTCCGGCTCGTCAACGAGTACGGGCCGACCGAGGCGTCCGTCGGCACCAGCGTGTACCCGGTCCCCACGGCGACCGACCGCGAGATCCAGCCCATCGGCCGGCCGCTGCCCAACATGACGATGTACGTCCTCGACGGCGCCCTGCGGCCGGTGCCCACCGGAGTCACCGGCGAGCTGTACGTCGGCGGCACCGGAGTGGCCCGCGGCTACGCGGCCCGGCCCGACCTCACGGCCGAACGGTTCCTGCCCGACCCCTACGGCCCGGCCGGCGCCCGCTTCTACCGCACCGGCGACCTGGTCCGCCGCCTCCCCGACGGCGACGTGGAGTTCCTCGGCCGCACCGACGACCAGGTCAAGATCCGCGGCCACCGCGTCGAACTCGGCGAGGTCCGCGCGGCCCTGGCGGCCCACCCCGCCGTACGGGAGGCGTACGTCACCCTCGTCGACGGCGAACTGGCCGCCTACGTCGTCCCCGGGGCACCCGAGGACCTGCCCGGCCACCTCGCCGCCCGGCTCCCCGACTACATGGTCCCGCCGACCGTCACGGCCCTGGACGCCCTGCCCCTCAACGCCAACGGCAAGGTCGACCGACGGGCCCTGCCCGCCCCCGGCGCCACCGCCGCAGGACCCGACACCCCGGTGCCGCCGAGCGGCCCCGTCGAGGAACTCGTCGCCGGGATCTGGACCGAACTGCTCGGCGTCCGGGCCGGCGCACACGACAACTTCTTCCACGTCGGCGGCAATTCGATCCTCGCGATCCGGCTGATCTCCCGCATCCAGGAGGAGTTCGAGATCGAGTTCACCGTCCGCGCGGTCTTCGAGGGCCCCACGATCGCCCGCCTCGCGGCCGCCGTCGAGGAGCGGGTCCGCGCCCAGATCGACGCCCTGCCCGACGACCAGATCCTCGACGCCGCCCCGTTCCTCAACGCAGCGCTGACCAAGGAGCACCACGCATGAGTACCGGTGAGATGGAGCAGACCCCGGTGTCCGCCGCCGACGCCGAAGCGCTGCGCGCCGAACTGCTGCGGCGCCGCCTCGCCGGGCGGGGCACCACCGCCCGGCGCCGCTCCGGCATCCCCCGCGCCGACCGCGACCGGCCCCTGAAACTGTCGCACGGCCAGCAGCAGCTGTGGTTCCTCGACCGCCTGGCTCCCGAGTCGGGCGAGTACCACGTGCCCGTCGTCCTGCGCCTGCGCGGCGCCCTCGACGCCGACGCCCTCGACACCGCCTGGCAGCGGCTCCTCGACCGCCACGAGATCCTGCGCACCCGGTACGGGACACACGGCGACGACCCGGTCCAGGTGATCGACCCGCCGCGCCCCAGCCCCCTGGAGCGGACCGACGTCACCGACGACGCGCAGGCCCGCGCCCTCATCGAGGCCGACCTCGCCCGCCCCTTCGACCTGGCCGCCGCATGGCCGGTCCGCGCCCGGCTGCTGCGGATCACCGACGACGAGCACGTCCTCGCCCTCGTCCTCCACCACATCGCCTGCGACGCCTGGTCCGTCGGCGTCGTGGGCCAGGAGCTCGGCGAGCTCTACCGGGGCACCGAACCCGCCCCGCTGCCCGTCCAGTACGCCGACTACGCCGCCTGGCAGCACACCGAGCTGACCGGCCCGGCCGTCGACCGGCACCTCGCCTACTGGAAGGAGCAGCTCGCGGACCTGCCGCCGCTGGAGCTGCCGGCCGACCGCCCGCGCCCCGCCGTCCGCGACAGCGCCGGCGACTCCGTCCCGTTCACCGTCCCCGGCGAACTGGCCGACCGGCTGCGCACCCTGGCCCACGAGCACGACGCCACCCTCTTCATGACCTTCCTGGCCGCCTGGCAGACCCTGCTGTCCCGCACCTGCGGGCGCGACGACATCGCCGTCGGCACGGTCGTCTCCGGCCGCGGCCGCCCCGAGCTCCAGCAACTCGTCGGCTACGGCATCAACAGCCTCGTGATGCGCGGCCGCCTGGACGGCGACCCCACCTTCGCCGACCTCCTCGCCCGCACCCGCGCCACCGTCCTCGACGCCTACGACCACCAGGATCTCCCCTTCACCCGCGTCGTCGAGGAACTCCAGCCCGAACGCGACCTGTCCCGCACCCCGCTCTTCCAGGTCGCGTTCACCCTGCACGGCGAGCGCACGGCCGCCTTCGACCTGCCCGGCGTGACGGTCTCCCCGTACGAGGGCAGCAGCCGGATCGCCAAGTTCGACCTGGACCTCCAGCTCAAGGAGTCCGCCGACGGCACCCTCTCCGGCCACATCGAATACGCCACCGCCCTCTTCGACCGTGCCACGGCCGAACGGATGACGGACCACCTGCTGCGCCTGCTCACGGCCGTCACCGCCGACCCCAAGGCCCGCCTCGCCACCGTCGACTTCGTCGGCCCCGAGGAGCGCGCCCTCCTGATCGACCCCACCGAGCAGACCCCGGTCACCCGTCGGGTGCATGAGGTGTTCGAGGAGCAGGTGGGGCGTACGCCGGATGCGGTGGCGGTGTCGTTCGAGGGTGTGGAGCTGTCGTATGCGGAG